>JANWHF010000345.1 GCA_025450555.1 Tepidisphaeraceae bacterium
TGGGCGCGGGGTATTCCAGCCCGACCGTTGCGGAGGGAAGAGTGTTTGTCATCGGCAGGCAGGTCAGCGAGCCGCCGCCGAAGACCTCTAATGCGTTCTTGCGCGTCCATATCCCCGGCGACGAGCAGATCCTGTGCTTCAGCGAAGCGGACGGCCGGAAAATATGGGAGCAGAAATATCCAAGCAATTACACGATGAGCTACAACGCCGGCCCGCGGGCGGCGCCGCAGGTGGATGGGAATCGTCTTTACACGCTTGGCGGCGAGGGCGATCTGCAATGCCGCGACGTGAGCGACGGAAAACTGATCTGGCAAAAGCATCTGGATCACACGCCGATGTGGGGCTTTGCCGCCAGCCCGCTGATCGATGGCGATCATCTGATCGTCATCGGGGCCGACCCGGATGGAATTGCCTTGGCGCTGGACAAAAACACGGGTGGGCAAATCTGGAAGGCGCTACCGGCCAAGGAGCCAGGCTACAGTTCCCCGATCATCATTGAAGCGGGCGGATCTCGGCAGTTGATCGTCTGGCACCCCGCGGCACTCAACTCACTCGATCCGCGAACGGGAAAGCTTCTGTGGAGCGAGCCATTTACCGTCACCAGCGGCATGAGTATCGCCACGCCGGTCCAAGCGGGCAATCTGCTGTTCGTCACCTGCTTCTACAACGGATCGATGATGATGCGGCTCGATCCCTCGCAGCCGACGGCCAAGCTGCTCTGGAAAATCGGCGGGAAAAATGAACGTAAAACCGAAGCCCTCCATGCGGTGATGTGCACGCCGATCATCAGAGAGGGCCATATCTATGGCGTTTGCAGCTATGGCCAGCTTCGCTGCCTCGATGCCCTTTCGGGCAAGCGCATCTGGGAAACCTTCGACGCTACGACAGGTGATCAAGGCACCATTCGCTGGGCCAACGCCTTTATCACGCCCAATGGCGACCGCTATTTCCTCTTCAACGAAAGCGGCGACTTGATCATGGGACGATTAAGCGTCAAGGGATTTGAGCAGATCAGCAAGGCGCATCTGATCGATCCAACCAACGTCGATCCGGGTCGAGCGGTTGTGTGGTGTCAACCGGCGTACGCGGATCGAAGCATCTTCGTGCGGAATGATCGGGAGATTGTGTGCGCGTCGCTGAGTAGGTGATCGACGTTGTAGCACTCTTCTTTTAGCCGCCCCACCTGTGGGGCGCGGCCAGAGCGTGTTGAGCGCAGAAGCATCACTCGAAGAGCAGGTCGCGCCTTTCGGCGCTTTAAAACGAAGGATCCAGGTCGCGCCATTAGACGCGCTCCGCAGGCGGAGCGGCTAAAAAGGGGGTAGTCAGCGCCGTTGGGCTAATTATTCCCGTTCCGGCTCGCTTCCAGATATCGCCCATGTCGTCCGGTATCCCGGCGGCGGAGGAACTCGATCATTTTCTTGACGTGCTCGTTGATGCCGTTTTGTGTGTCGTATTCGGCCATGGCAACGGCAAAGGGCTTTTTGCGATTGTAGAGATTGCGATAGGCCGCATCGATGGCGGCGATGTCTTCCTCGGCGAAGCCGGCGCGGCGCATGCCGGTGTCATTGACGCCGCGCACTTTGTCGGCCCCGTCCACCTTGCAGAAAGGCGGGACGTCGTGATGGATTCGGGCGTATGCCGCGACAAAGGAGTAGCGGCCGACCGTCACGAAGTGATGCAACCCAACGCCGCCGGCGAGCGTCACGTAATCTTCGCACAGCACATGACCGGCGACCATGACATTATTGGCGAAGGTCGCGTTGGAGCCGATCTGCGCATCGTGGCCGATGTGGCAATTGACCATGAACAGGCCATTGTCGGCGATTCGGGTGATGCCGCCACCCTTTTCGGTGCCGGCATGAACGGTCACCGCTTCGCGGAAGACATTGGCGCTGCCGATTTCCAGTTGGGTTGAGCCGCCTTTGTATTTCTTATCCTGGGGCGCGGCACCGATGACGGAATTGGGAAAAAAGACGTTGTCCTTGCCGATGGTCGTGCGCCCCAGGACCGTCACATTGTTGAGCAGCCGGCAGCCGGTGTCGATTTTAACTTCAGGCCCGATCACGCAGAACGGCCCGATCTCGACATCCTCGGCAATCTCGGCCTGCGGGTCGATCACCGCGTGCGGCGAGATCTTGGGCATCGAATCGGAAAAGAATCGGAATCTCAGCAGGGAATGGAACCAGGGCGCACGCTTGGATTCTTTGCCCTTTTCGGCTGATTCCTGTTTCATAATGGTCACCGGCGACTCCCAGTTCCGGACGTAAACGGTCGATCAGACCGGCTCGGCATCCACGAGCATGAATTTAATATCCGCTTCGCAAGCCAGCTTATCTTCAACAAAAGCCTTGCAACGAACGTGTCCAGTGCGGCTCTTCACGCGCACCGCCACCGCTTCCAAGAGCAGTTGATCCCCTGGCACAACCGGATGTCGCATCTTCACCTTATCCATACTCAGCAGGACCGCAAGTTTCCCGGTGTGTTCCAGCTTCTGGCTTAAAAGCAGGCCACCGAGCTGAGCCATCGCCTCGACAATTAAGACGCCGGGCATGATGGGGGTGCCGGGGTAATGCCCCTGAAAGAAGATGTCGTTGAAGGTCACGTTTTTGATGCCGACCGCCTTCTCGTCGCCCTGAATTTCCAGGACGCGATCGACCAGCAGCATCGGATACCGATGCGGCAAGATCCTCTGAATCCGGCGGATGTCCATGGCCGCATCGCGGTGGACCAACTGCTCGCGCTGATAATTGGCTTCCTGCTCGAGCAACCGCCGGGCAAGCATGTGATTGAGGCGGTGGCCGCTGCGAAATGCGATGATCCGCCCGCGGATCGGCCGGCCGACCAGCGATAGATCGCCGATCATATCCAGCACTTTGTGCCGGGCACATTCATCCGCAAAACGGAACTGGTTCTCGATCGGCCCATCTTTAGCGATCACCAATAGCTCTTTGGGAGACAAATGCTTGCCTAGGCCGCGGGCGCGCAGCTCGCGGGCCTCTTCTTCGAAGACGAACGTGCGAGCGGGGGCAAGTTGCGAGACGAAATCATCGCCGCCCAGGCGAAAACTGAATGTCTGATGGCCGACCGGTTGAGCAGCCTCGAAATCGTAAACCAGCTCAAGCCGATCAGTGGGGCCCGGCAGGGCCGCTAAAGTCGCGCCATCGGCCGTCACCTGAACGGGCTTGCGGATGATGAGCGGCGTCAGCGCCTCTTCCTGCTCGACGACACCGGCCTCTTCAATGGCATCGACAAACCCCCGGCTGCTGCCATCGCCGCCCGGAATCTCACCGACCTCTCCGCCAGCGACCTTCACCACCGCATTGCTGATGCCCATTCCAGTCAGGGCCGCCAGGCAATGTTCGACCGTTTCGACGAATAATGTGCCGTTACGTAAACATGTACGCCGCGGGCGGTTAAGAACGTTGGCGATCAGGGCAGGGATGGTGGCAACCTTGCCGTCCTGCTCGCGGACGAAGGTGATGCCGGTGTTGGGACCCGAGGGCGCAAAGGTGAGCGTGGCCGTCTCACCCGAGAACAGCCCGGGGCCTACAAATGATGCCTCGCGGGAAACCGTCTTTTGTCGTTCGATTACAGCCACTTCCGCTCGTTAATTCCTCAATTGCTTGACAAACAACATTATACTCATGGCCGTCCAACCTTAAAGGCGAGTCCGATAATCATCGGTCTGAGGCGGTTGAGACGTTAAAAAATGGGATCCAACGGCTGTGTCCGCCAGCCATGTACTTTGCAAACCATCTTACTTTGGAATTCCCCGCGAGGTTCTCGTTGGAGGCGCCATGAAAGAGCCGCGCACGAAGTAAGCGGATTCGCGGGCGCATCTCCCGGCTTACGCGGACCGCGCTCCTGCGCGCAATCCGCTTACTTCGTGCGCGGCTCTTTGCGCGCTCACTTCGCGTGGGTTAAAGATTCCGCGTCGTTTCCAGCCAGGTGCGGGCGATGAGCATGTGACCGGTGGAGGTGGGATGGACGCCATCGGTGGTCCAGGCGATGTCGGGGCGCATTTTGATGGCGGACACAAAAGCGCTATGAAGGGGGATGATCGCATCGGCGTAATAGCGCTCGCCAATCTTGCGAACCACTTTCACGTAGGGCGAAAGATATGCGTTTCCGTCCTTATGGGCAGGAGCCATGATGACCGTCGGCTCGCAGAGGACGATCTTGCATGCTGGCAGAAGCTCGCGCGTTTGCGCGACCAACTGATTGTAAGTGGCCTCAAAAGTTTCAACCGGCACGCCTTCTTTGCGGCCATCCAATCCGTGCCAGACGTCGTTGATTCCGATCATGACTGAAAGCACATCGGGCCGATGGGCGATGACATCATTTTGCCAGCGGCCGGCCAGGTCGGTGATGCGGTGGCCAGAGATCCCCATGTTCATGACATACGGGGCGCGCATCGGGTCGGCGGCCAGCAGGTAGTCGCGAATGCGCAGGACATATCCAATGCCCAGATGCTCGGCATCTTCGTTGCGCTGGCAATCGGTAATGCTGTCGCCGATGAAAAGCAGCTTCGTTTGGGGGGTGAAGGAGATGGACATGATTGTATGTCTTACCGACGTGGCCGCATCGGCGCGAACGGGAAAATCTCCTGATGAGCCGATAGAATGGCCGCCACATGGGTGAGATTCATCGCGATCAATATGTTTCGACCGTTCGGGCCAATGTGCCGCTCTGCAGCGAGCACTATCGGCTGGTGTTGCAACTGCCGGAATTTCCACCGACCGAGCCGGGGCAATTCATTCAGATTTCGTGTCGAGATTTGGATGTGGATTATGGGCCGGAGCATGAACTGGTGGAGCAGGATGGCCGGTGGTCGAATCCGATTGGAATGGAACTTCAATCACCGCTGGCGATACTCAGAAGGCCCTTTTCGCTGGCGGGGCGCCGGGACGTGGACGGCGACGACCCCCCTACCCAGCGACGCACCACAGCGATTCATAAAATACATGAGTTTGTCAAAGATGATTTGGAAGAACGGTGGGCCAGATTGGCCCGGGCCGGGCGCGACGTGAAGCCCGCGTCTGAAGCGACCAAAACTTTGCAATCGCCAAAGCAGATTGTCAGCGCGGATCGTGTCGAACTGGACATCATTCATCGCGTTGTCGGCGTCGGCACCGATTGGATGAGCAGGCTTAAGGTCGGTGATCGGGTTCATATTCTGGGGCCGTTGGGGAACAGATTCACGCTACCGGCGCAGGAGCTCTCTCCCTCTCCCGGTACTCCGGGGGAAGGTCAGGGTGGGGGTCGAATGTCGGTCGCGACCCCCACCCCAACCCTCCCCCGGAGTACCGGGAGAGGGAGAGAAAGCGACGCTACGGTTGCGAGCGCCGAGAAGGATCAGCAATCCATTTTGGTCGGCGGCGGCGTGGGGATTCCGCCAATGCTTTACCTGGCGGAAAGACTCGTGGGCCGATCGGCAGTCGCCTTCTGCGGCGCGCTGCGGCGAGATCTGCTGCCGCTGTCCATTCGCGAAGGAATCCGCGGCGTGGGTGATTCAGCACCGCGAGAGGACATCGTTGAATTTGCCCGCCATGGCGTTGCGTCGGTCATTACCACCGACGATGGCAGCTATGGATTCCAAGGCTTCGTGACGCAGGCGCTCGAGCAATACCTCGATTCGCGTGAGCCAGCCGCTGTGAAGCCGATCATCTACACCTGCGGCCCTGAACCGATGATGAAACGGGTGGCGGATATCGCGCATGCGCGCGGCATCGAGTGCCAGATTGCTGTCGAACGCGCCATGGCGTGCGGCATGGGCACCTGCCAGAGTTGCTGCATCAAAGTCCGCCGGCCCCCCGCTGCTTCAGGCGGGCGCGACTGGGTCTATCGACTGGCCTGCACCGATGGGCCGGTGTTTCGAGGGGCAGAGTTGCTTTGGTAGTTGATTTGGCCCATGACGCGCGCAACGCGGCGCCATAGTGCGGCCGGTTCGTCCCTAATGGCTTATAGCATCAAGATTTAATTGTAGAACATCGTTCGACCATTCCCGACTCGCCGCGCGCGTCATTTTGTGTCCTTTTGTGTCATGCGTCAGTTTGGCCTTCTTTGCGCCCAACAAAGAGCGGTGCAAGAAATCGAACATCGCGGAAGAATTTGCCGTGCCGATCAGACAATACTGGTGTAAATCGGGCACTGCTGGGCCTCACTTGGGGTTTTTTGCAGGGTTGTTGACTGAGAACTTCAGGAGTTGCCAATGTTTGGATTGCTCAAACACCGCACAAAACGCAAGACGCCTGCGAAGGGTGCAAAATTCCGCGCGATGATCGAAGGGCTCGAAAGCCGAACGCTTCTGTCGGCTGCAGTCGAGGCGACGTTAAAGCCGAACCTCAGCATCCTCGCTTCCTCGACGACGACATCCACCGATGTGCAGGGGTACACACCGGCGCAGATGGCCAAAGCGTATGGCTTCGATCAGATTTCACTACCGGGTGGAGTGACTGCTGATGGCAAGGGGCAGACCATCGCGATCATCGACGCCTACAACGATCCGAATATTTCCGCCGATCTGAAAGTGTTCGACAGCCAGTTCAGTCTCCCGGATCCGACCAGCTTCAAGATCGTCAACCAGACCGGCGGGAGCAAGCTCCCCACCACCGACTCCGGCTGGGCGGGTGAAATTTCGCTTGACGTTGAATGGGCGCATGCGATGGCGCCGGGCGCGAACATCCTGCTGGTCGAGGCGAATTCTTCCAGCGTTGATGACCTGATGGCCGGCGTGAAATATGCACGGACGCAGGCAGGTGTGTCGGCGGTTTCGATGAGCTGGGGCGGAAGCGAATTCTTCAGTTGGGGCTTCGGCAACAACAGCGGCGAATCACAAAGCCAGACGAATTTTGATCCATTTTTCACAACCCCTTCCGGACATCAGGGCATTACCTTCGTTGCCTCCGCTGGCGACAGCGGAACCTTCTCCGGCGTCGAATGGCCGGCGAGCTCACCCAACGTGCTGTCCGTCGGCGGCACCACGCTGAACCTGCAAAGCGACGGCACCTACCTCAGCGAAAGCGGCTGGAGCGGAACCAGTGGCGGTTATAGCCAGGTGGAATCGGAGCCAAGCTGGCAAAGCAACATGCAGAATAGCGGCGCGCGAAGTTCGCCGGATGTGGCGTACGATGCCGACCCGAACACGGGCATGCCGGTTTATGACTCGCTGCCCGACCAGGGATACAGCGGCTGGCAGGAAGTGGGCGGCACAAGTGCCGGCGCGCCGCAGTGGGCGGCGCTGATCGCCATCGCCGACCAGGGCCGCGCCCTGCAAGGGCTCGGCACGCTCGACGGCGCAAATCAGACGATGTCGATGCTCTACAACCTCTATAGCGCGCCCGGGTCCACCGATTACTCGACCTACACCTCTTATTTCAATGACGTGTCATCGAGCAACGGCGGCCGCGTGCGATGGCGCTGGGGATTCGGCGGCTTTGGAGATCAAGGATCGGCAACCAGCGGATATGACATCATCACCGGGCTGGGAAGCCCGCATGCCAATCAGATCGTCGATGCCTTGTCCGGTCTTTCCACTTCGAGCGGATCAACGGGATCGACCGGCTCATCCGGGTCAACCGGGACTGGTTCAAACGGGTCGAATTCCAATGGCGGCGCGACCAGCACGCCTCAGCAACTCCCGGCTTCACCACTGACGGCTGTTGTGGTCGCGCAATCGAACGACAATGCGATGGAAGGTTCATCCGGCTGGATCAAGCTGCGCATCATCAACACCGGAGCCGGCCTCTATCAGGGTCCGACGACGATCGATCTGTACGCCTCTTCCGACAGCAGCTATTCCGCCGACGACACCCATATCACCACGCAGGATCAGGCGAGGCTCACGCTGCGAGCCGGCACGTCGAAAGTGATTCGGATCAAATACGATTATCCGACCGGACTTTCCAGCGGCGATTATTACGTGATTGCCTCGGTGAACGCGGTCGGCACCGATACTGCCGCCGCTCAGGCGGCGACGAACCTGCCGATTACACTTTCTCCGGCAACAGTAGATCTAGCGGCTTCCTTCCCGCAAAGTTCGGTAGCGGTGACGCCCGGTACGAATTCAGCCGCGACGGTCACGATCAGCAATGAGGGCAATGTCACCGCGATCGGCACGCTCTCATTGAGCCTCTACGCATCCGATGATCAGACGCTCGACAGCTCTGACCAGCTTCTCACCACGCTCCCGAGCGTGAAGATCAGGCTCAAGCCGGGAAAGTCGATCACGTTGCACGTCCGCTTTGGCGCCCCAAGCGATCGACCGGCGGGAAATTATGACCTGATTGCATCGATTAAATCAGCGACGCAGATCGCGGACTCGAATTCATCGAATGACACAGCGGTTGTCGCGACAAGCATCGCATAACGAATGCGACTGGATACAAAACCAATGAGCATGGATGCCAATGCAATAAGACTGAAAAACGAATAAGCCGTCGGCGGTCTTCCCCGAGTGGGTTTCCCCCCGCCCGCTCAAACCGCCGACGGTTTTGAATTTTGGCTCGATGGTTGGGTCTGGGGCGGGTGGATCGGTTGCTTCTCTATCGGCAATCGTGTTCGCCCCAGATCCAGCCGTCGGGCAGCGTAGCACAGGCTTCGGAGCCTGTGATTAGTCCATGGTGTCCAATGCACTCAGGTGCCGCACCACGCTTCGACCGAGTGCGCGCAGGTTGTAGCCGCCTTCCAGAGCGCTGACGATTTTGCCGCCGCAATGTGCATTGGCCGCTTGCCCCAGCAACTCAGTCATCTGCCCAAACCCGGCTTCGCTGAGATTGATCTGCGCCAGCGGATCGTCGCGATGCCCATCAAATCCCGCGGAAATCAGCAGAAACTCGGGTTTGAATGCGTCCAAGGCTGGCAAGACTTTTTCATGAAATGTTGAGATGTACTGGGCATCGCCGACGCCGGGGTTCATGGGCAAATTAAGTGTAAAGCCCTTACCTTTGCCGATACCTGTTTCCCGGGCGAATCCGCTGCCCGGATACAGCGTGCGCGGGTCCTGGTGCAGGCTGATAAAGAGGACACTGGGATCCTCTTCAAAGACGGCCTGGGTGCCATTGCCATGATGCACGTCGAAATCAACGATGGCGACTTTGCCGATGCCGTGCGCCTGCTGAAGATATCGGGCCGCGATCGAGATATTTGCAAACAGGCAGAATCCCATCGCCTGACCTGGCTCGGCATGATGCCCCGGCGGGCGAACCGCCGCGAAAGCGCGGGCCGCTTTTCCGCTGGCCACCGCATCGCAGCAGGAAATCAGTGCTCCGACCGCTGTCATGGCAACTTGAAAACTCTCTGGTCCGACGGGTGTGTCACCCTGATCCAGCACGCCGCCGCCCATGGCGCAAACGCGGCGGACATGTTCGATGTGCTCGCGCGGATGCACTGCCAGGAGCCAACGCTCATCGGCTGGCGTTGGCTCGGGAAGCTCGATCAGCTTGCGGCGAGCCGTCTCCATCGTTCCCAGGTCAATTGAAAAATCGGGAAAGGGATCGGAAGAATCGATCAACTTCGCTTGACGCATGGCGCGGGCGATAGCGCGAATCCGATCGGGCCGCTCAGGATGATGCGGGCCGGTCTGATGAAGTGCGAATCGCGGGCTGGAACAGAAAGCGGTGGGCATTGGGAATTCAACCTACGCTTCGGCGATCTCTACTCATTCCCGTCCCCGGTACTCCGGGGGAGGGTTAGGGAGGGGGCTTATTCAAGGCCGTTGGAATACCGCCCCCACCCCAGCCCTCCCCCGGAGTACCGGGAGAGGGAGTAAGAGAGACCGTCAATAGATATATTTGGGCCAATGCTTTATTTCCCTACCGGCGCGGCGGCGGCCTTCAACTCTTCTTCCGCGCCAGGCGGCAGCGGAACCTGATTGGGATTGCGCAGGTACGCCACCAGATCGCGAATATCTGAATTGCTGAAGTTATCGAGAAGCCCTTCAGGCATCATCGAAAGCTCGCTGAGCTTCCGCCGTTTGATTTCATTTTTGGGGATCAGCAAATCTTCGTTGGGCATCACGACGGTGATCGATTTGTCATCTTCCTTCTTGACGATCCCCACAATCGTTCGGCCATCGGTCGTCTGGATGGTCGTGCTACGATAATCATTGGGGATGATCGCATTCGGATCGACCATGTTTTCCAGCAGATAAGAAAGGTCACTGCGATTGGACCCGGTCAGATCAGGACCGACATGGCCGCCGGCATCGTAGAGCGTGTGGCATTGCATGCAGGTCTTGGCAAAAAGCACGCGACCATGCGGCATGCTCGGGGCCTTGCCGCGCGCTTCGACGATCCGGCGGACCTGGTCGATGCGCGCCTTCTTGTCGGCCGGGCTGTCGCGCAGAATGCCCCAGACCTTGGCAACCTCCTGATCCAGTTCCGGATCGCTGAGCGTGCGGAGCTGGCGAACGATGTCGGCTGAGAAGTCCTTCGAGGAAACTTTGCCCGCCTGCACGGCCGACACCAGTTCCTTGGCATATTCCGTTCGCGAGGAAAGCGTGATCAGCGCGTCCTTCTTTTCCTGCTGGTCGTATGACCCATAGTGCGACAGGATCGCCTCGGCCGTCTTGGGATCATCGTAGGTTGCCAGGCCGCGAAGCGCTGTCTCGCGAACCGCCTGATCGCCCAGCAAATCCTGCAATTGTGCCGGCAGCTTTGAATCCTTAATGCCGAGCAGCGATTCGATGGCATCATTGCGATCGGCCGGCTTGACGTTGCTGTCGCCGGCGATCTTGCGCATCTGATCAATCGCTGTTTCGCTGCCGAACGTCACCGCGAGGGCCCTCGATTCCTTGCGCACCTGCGCGTCTGAACTTTCTGCCAACATTGGCTCCAGCGATTTCCACCCTCCCGGCATCTCGACGCTGCGCCGGCCGCGCAGGCTGTCGCGGATTCCAGTGAGTAGATCGAGTTGCCTCTGCGAATTGCTCACATGAGACAGCGCCGTCACCAGCTTTTCGGTCGCATTGCCGCCGATGCTTCCAATTCGACGAGCGGTGAAGGAAAGAATGTTGGGAATCTCTGTACTCGATGCCATCGCCAGGGCGCGATCCGGATCGGCCGCACACGGCGCTTCCATCGCATACCAGTCCATCAACGGCAGATTGTGGTCCTTGGCATCTTCGTTGTGCGAAAGCAGCCCGGCAAGAATATCCCACGTCTGCTCGGCCGGCATGCGCTGACAGGCCGACGCGAGATAGAGCCGCACCACCGGCGATTGGCTTTCCTTCGCCAGCCGGGCAAATTCTTGAACCGCCTCGCTCGAGGGATGCTTGTCTTCGCAGAGGAATTGGATCGTCCAAGCCGTCACGTAAGGCTGGTCGCTCCTGAGCAACTCCATCGCGACGTCGTCGCTGATCCCATTGATGCAATGCAAGGCCCACAGCGCTCGAAGCTTTCGGCTTTCATCGGGATTTTTGCGAAGAATTTCCAGCAACCGGGTCTTTGCGCCTGAATCCAGCACTCCCGCCGCGGCTCGTTCCTGAAGCGCACGCCGCGCTTCGCGCACGCGCCATTCATGCTTATCCAGTTGCAGTTTCACCAGGTCGGAATCATCCATTTTGCGAAGGTCGATCTGCGTGGTCGGCGTGTTGCCATAAACGACCTTGAAGATTCGGCCGGTGGTGAAATCATGCACCGCCGGGTTGGGGCTGTGGCATTGATTGCGATCGTACCAGTCGATCATGTAGACCGAGCCGTCCTGGTCGTAGCGAAGATTGACGATCTGGCTGAACAGATCGTTGAAGAGAATGAAATCCTTTCCGTGGTGGCCCACAAAGCTCGAACCTTTGACCTCGGGGAGATCCATGTTGATGCGGGCGCCATGGATATTGTTCATGAAGTATTGCCCGACAAACTGCTGCGGCCATGAGCCGCCCTGGTAGACCATCATGCCGGCATGCGCGTGCCCGCCACCGGCTGCATCGGACTTTCCATTGGCCGCCCAGGGATTGGGAGCCTTGGCCCAGTGAACGTGGTCGGCAATCGTCTTGATGTCGTCATAAACGTAAGGGTCATCATGCTGCCCGGCCTGGCGCAGGTAATGTGCTCCTTGGACGATGTGCCAGAGATGCGGAATGACGCAGGCTTCGATGATGCACTGGCCGTGATCATCCCAATCGATGCCCCACGGGTTGCTGGTTCCCTCGGCAAAACGCTCGAAAATGTGCTTGGTGGGATGATAGCGCCAGATGCCGGCGTCGATGTAAGTCCGCTCGTTGCGCGGTGTTCCAGGCTTGCCGACGTAAGACTTCGTGAACACCCCCTGGTTTCCATAGAGCCAGCCATCGGGTCCCCAGGCGAAGGTGTTGAGTGTTTCATGCGTGTCCTGATAGCCAAACCCGTCGAGCAGAATCTGCGGAGGGCCGGCCGGCTTATCGCCGCTGGCATCGACGGGGATGTACATCAGGTAAGGCGCGGCCCCGACCCACACGCCGCCGAACCCCACTTCGATCCCGCTGACGAGGTTGAGGCCATCCATGAAGGTCGTGCGCTTGGTGAAATGGCCGTCACCTTTGGTGTCCTCGAAGATGAGGATGCGATCGTTGCCCATGCCTTCCTTGGCGCGCTGCGGGTAGGTGAGCCCTTCCACAACCCACAGCCTGCCGCGCTCGTCTTCCGTGAAGGCGATCGGGTTCACAATGTCCGGTTCCTGGGCATAGAGATGCGCCTTGAAGCCCTCCGGCATCGTCATCACCTGCGCCGCCAATTCCCCGGGGATTCCGGCATATTTATAAACGTCCGGCTTGAGGTTCGTCGTGGCGCTGGGATCGAGCTCGTTGGCGAAGGTCGGACGCTGATCGTAGAAGACGAAGTTGTCGAAATTGATGTGGCCCCAGCCGCCCTTCTTGTCATCGACGAGCCGGATGTAGATCCGGTGATCCATCAGCTTTTGAAGATCGACGACAACGGGGCGAAGGTCTTCGCTGTCGGTGGCGGTGCTTTGAAACACGATTCGGTCGCCCGGTGATTCGACGAGTTCCACCCGCGTTTCCGGCCACGATCCGCCGCCGATAAGAAAGCTGCCCCAGCGATGCGTGACCTTGAAAGGGACGCTGGTGAGAGTGCCGGTGCCGTCGTCACCATGCTTTTCGAATCCGCCGATCCAGTATTCACCCTGATGACGCGACCATGACGTATCGCGACGTGGGTGAACGGTGTCGCCGCGCACGGGCTGATCGTCAAAGGCGTTACCGGTGGCAGTCCAGTCCTTAAGCGTGCCGGTCTCGAAATCGAGATTCAATGGTTTCCCGTCGTCCCCGAGCGGACGAATAGGCTCATTGGACTGAGCAGCCAATTCCACGGCAGCAATTCCGCCGACAATCAGACAAGCCGCGATCAAGCGAGAGATTCTCATTGAACGATCCCGTGAGTCTGTAGGTGAAGCGAAGCGCCCGGATTGCCCAGCCAAAAGGAGACCGGGCGGCCGCCGGTGCGAGCGCGGGTCAATGTAACGGCGGTCGCCGTCCAATTCCACAATTTTGATTGAGTATCCGCGAAACGGAAGCAGGTACAGCCTGAATTTTTAATCAGGCCTTGCTCGTTCCGGCGAGCTTCTTAAGCAATTTGGCCAGTGCGGCTTGCACTTTCTTCGCGGCCCGCGCTTGTTTGGCGGCAGCGATGCGCGCCTGCCGGGCGGCCTTCTGGGGCGCGAGGCGGGCGGCGCGGATTTCCTTATTCGTCGGCTGGGTCGCCCTCGTTTGAACCGCGGGAGCCACGACTGCACGGGCAGCCGTGGTCGTAGGGGTGGTTGTCGCCGCGGCCATCGTTGCAGGCGCCGCGGCGGGCGCGCTGGAGATGAGTCGCGCGCCCGCCCAGTCGCCGTGATCGTAATCGGGGCCGTCACCGGCATCGCCGCAGATGAGGGTGAGTTGCTGGACTCCGGTCACATCCAAATTGAAGCTTTGTGTAGCGCTGGTCGGCGTCATCACGCCGCTGTCGAAGACTTTCACGCCATCAGCGAGCACCTGGAAATCGACGGTACCATTGACGGTTTCTTCATCATCGATGCCGACGTCGCAGAGGAAGTTGCTATAAGCGCCGCCGAGGTTGTAGACGATCTGCGAAATTGCATTGGTCCCCAACCCTTTTGCATAGGTAACGCCATTGAGCGTAAGCGTATGGCCATCGCCCGAACCGGAGCCGCCAACGCTCATGTCTTTCTCAACCGGCCCCCAGCCGTTGGTGGCGGAGACCCAGTTCAAGTCGCTGAGATACGTGACAGTGGAAGCGGCGGCGAAGGTTGTCGCGGGTGCGACATTGCTGGCAGCCGAATCGCCCGCGCTGTTGCTGGCGATCACACGATAGGAATAGGTCGTGCTGGCAGAGAGCCCGGTATCGCTGTAGCTGGTGGTGTTGGCGGCCAGCGTGGCGATGGTCGTGAAATTGACCCCATCGGTCGATCGCTGGACCTTGAAGCTGCTTTCGTTGCTGGAATTGTCGGTCCAGGACAGATTGATCTGGCTGGAAGAAATCGCGCTTGCCGACAAGTTCGACGGCGCGACGGGAACGACCGGCGTCGAGCTTGGGATGAGCCGAGCGCTGGCCCAATCGCCATGATCGTAATTGGGGCCATCACCGGCGTCGCCGCAGATGAGAGTGAGCTGCTGCACGCCGGTCACGTTCAGGTTGAAGCTTTGTGTGACGCTGGTCGGCGTCATGACGCCGCTGTCGAAAATCTTGGTGCCGTCGGCGAGCACCTGGAAATCCACCGTGCCGTTGGTCGTTTCCTCATCATCGATGCCGACGTCGCAGAGGAAGTTAGTGTAAGCGCCGCCGAGGTTGTAAACGATTTGCGAGATGGAGTTCGTACCCAGGCCCTTGGCGTAGGTGACTCCGTTGAGCGTGAGCGTATGGCCATCACCAGCGCCTTGGCCGCCGACGCTCATGTCTTTTTCAACCGGTCCCCAGCCGTTGGTCGCGGAGACCCAATTCAGATCGCTGAGATAGACCAGCGGCGCGACCGGCGTGGTCAGAGTGGCGGTATTGGTGTACGCGGAATTTCCGCCGAGATTCGTTGCGCGCACGCGATAGGAATAGGTGGTGTTGGGCAAAACATTCGTATCGGAATAGCTGGTGACATTGGCGCCGGTCGTTGCGATCTGCGTGAAGTTCGCGCCATCGGTGCTGCGCTCGATGAGGAAGCCGGTTTCATCGTTGGCGGCATCCTGCCAGGAGAGATTCACGCTGGTATAGCTCGGCGCGGCGGCAACCAGATTGGTCGGCGCCGTCGGCGGCGGCGAGACGGTTGTGTTGGTCAACTGAAACCAGTTGAACGTGAAGCCGGTGGCTTGGTTGCCGTTCTGGTCGTAGCTGATGCGAAGCACGTGGGCGCCGGCGGGCAGCGTGGCGGTAGTCGAGATGGTCGTCCAAGTGTTGAAGCTGCCCGTGTAAGGTACGGAAATCGGGCCAGTGACATTCTGCCCATCGCAATTGACGTGGAAGATCGGCGAAGTCGTCTGGGCATTGCCGACGCGGAAATCGATGCGATAGGTTCCGCCCTGCGCTAGGTTGATGGTGTAATCATCCCACTCGCCGGCGTAGTTCCAGCCGATGGCATAGCCGCCGCCGGTGTCGGTCGATGTCGAGACATCGACGCCCTCGGCAAGGCGATACTGGCCGCCCTGGTTCTTCGCATCGGCATCGTGATAGGCGATGCCTTCGCCGCCGTGGTTGTAATCTTCAGCTTGAATGACAGCGCCGTTGCCTGGAGCCAGGCCCCAGTACGGCGCTTCGCGGAGCGTGGGCGGTGATGTGGCCCAGGGCGAGAATGTTTCGCTGCCGCCGGAGGTCGTATACCACTGCGACCCGGTGACAACATGACCTTCACCATAAATGGTATCGCCCGTGCCCGGCCCATCGCCGCCGGGGCCTGAAGCATTGCCCCACCAGTTATTCTGGGCATTGAATGGGCCATCATATGAATTGCCATTGATGACGAGCGACAGATGGCTGCCGTATGCGAAGGAATTGCCGTAGAAATTGTTGTAGTTGACGACGAATCCGGAGCTGTTGCCCGGCACACCCTTGCTGTCGACCGCGACCGCCGGGCCGGTATTGTCGTAGACGGTGTTGTAGTCGATCGTGACGTTGTGGTTGTTGCCCTCGAAGCGCAGGCTGCCGCTGTACTGGTCGAGCGTATCGGTGACGTAATTGCCGGTGATGGTAATGCCGGTGGTGTTGAAGAAGAGCACCGCCTTGCCGTTGTGATCCATCACGTTGTTGGTCACGCGAATGTTGGACTGCGCATTGACGATGGAGGCTTCAAAAGCGCAGGCGGCTTCGAGGGTGGTGGTGCTGTTGCCGCCGCGATTGTTGATGAAGGCGTTGGAATCGATCGTTACGTTGGTGAGATTCCCGCCGGAGATGCCCTGGTCGGTGTAAATCCCCCGGCCACCGTCGCTGCCAGCATTGTTGTTGTTTCTAAGGAGATTGTACTGGATGATGGCAGGATCGGTGCTGCTGTTGTTGGCCAGGAAGATGCCCGAGACGTTGTTCTGGATGACGTTGTTGAAGATATGCGTGCCGGACATGTTGGGCGCAATAACGATGCCGGCGCCGGTGGAGGTGTCCTGATTGGTTTCGCTTTGCACCGTGAAACCGTCGATCGTCACGTCGCTGGCCTTGATGGAAAAGGCGGAGGTGCGGAAGCTTCCCGAGAGGACTCCAGTTACGACAGTTTCACTGGCTGAACCTGTGATGCGCGAACCATTGCGGGCATCGACGCCGGCCTGAGCTCCTTTAAGCGTGAGCGATTTGGTGATGACGACTTGCTCGGGATAAGTGCCGGCGTCGACGGTGATGACCGCGCCGGGCGAGGCTGCGTTCACCGCAGCCTGAATGGTCGAATATGCGGCGGTGCTGCCGACGATGTGGGCCGCGAGGAGACGGCGTTCTTCCAGAAGTTCGAGTGTCGGGATGCGACGATGTTTTCGATTGAGCCGCCTTTGAATGCGCAATGCACGACGCCGAGATTTGAACCAAAACATAAGACCTTCCCACGGGCAAACACGCCCGCTCCCTTCCACTTGGTCCCAGGACAATCACGAGCTGCTCGTGAGTTCGGTGGACCGACTTCAATAACAACTTCGCGCGACTGCGACGCGCACCGCAAGCGGTTGCGGCTAAACGGCACAGGAAGCGGCTGCGCCGGCAGTATACTTCTCAACCCATCCAGAAACTTTCCGTCATCGAATAATTCATGGCGTTCCACCGATTTCGATTTCATCGGGGGCAAGTGGGTCGTCGATGACTCTCTTCTTTCTCGCGGGGACCTGCGAAACGGGACGGTCCCCGTAACCATACGTCGCAGCCATGTCGAAATAGGCTTCCCCGCGGCGCGAGACGTCATTGACGATGACACCCAAAACCGTTGCCCCGACGGAAACCAGTCCTTCATTGGCCAAGCGGGCAGCTTTACGCATCGATTGCCCTGCGCGAAGCACCAGCAACGTGAGATCGCAGCAGGCGGCGATGATGCGCGCGTCGGCCAATCCCATCACCGGCGGCGCATCGACAATCACCTGGTCATACTTGTCGGCCAGCGTTTCCAGCATTTCGGAGAAGGTCGGGCTGTTGAGCAACTCGGCGGGATTCATCGGCTTGATGCCGCAGGGCATCAGGTACAGATTCGCAACCGGCGTCACATGAATCGCCGCCTCGAGCTGCGCTTCTTCCCGCAGCACCGCACAAAGCCCCAGCCGACCGTCACGGACACCAAAGACCGAATGCTGCCTCGGGCTGCGCAGATCGGCATCAATCAAGAGCACGCGCTTGCCGGCCTGCGCCATGACACAGGCGAGGTTCGCCGCCGATGTGGTCTTTCCCTCGGCCGGCGAGGGCGAAGTCACCAGAATTGTCTTGGATCGGTCCTTGGGCGCGCCAAAGTAGATGGCTGTTCGCAGGGATCGATAAGCCTCGGCCACGTCGCTGCTCGGGTCCATCACCACCTTCTGCCCCGCCACAATTTGGCTCGCGCCGCCGGGGATTTGCGGGATCACGCCAAGCACCGACGAGCGCACGGCAGCGCGAATCTCTTCAGTAGATCGGAGGCGGTCGTCCATCCAGTCGCGTCCCCATGCAAGTGTCACGCCAGCAACCAGACCAAGCATTAATGCGATGGCCAGCGTGCGAAGCGGGGCGGGATAGGACTTGCGGGCAATAGAAGCCGACTGGAAAAAGTCGATGTTTACGTCGCCGGCGGCGTTCTGAAGGTTCACGTCATGGATGCGCGTTTCCAGCGTATCGACGAGCCTTCGCTGGCGGTCGGTGTCGGCTTGCAGCCGGGCATACTCGGCGATCTTCGCGCTGACTTCGACCGCCTTTCTGTTCTCCTCGTCGAACTGCTTTTGCAGATCATCCCGCAAGGCTTGTGAACGCAGATACCGGCGCTGCAAGGCATCCGCATAACCCGATGAGAGGACTTCCAGCCGCTGCCGCGCTGCGACAACTGCCGGATGGTTCGGCAGATACCGCTGCTGCAGCTCCTCAAGCCGCTGCTGCAGTTGGAGGATGTCCATCCGCAGCATCTGCTCGTCTTCGGAGCTGACCAGCACATTGCCCGGCGAGGTCATCGCGCGTACTTCGGGTGGCACCGCCTTGGCGGCGGCTTCGTAATCCTGCTTATCCTTGAGCACCTGCGCCCGCATGGACTCCAGCGATTGCGAAATCGTAGCGAGCTGTTGGAAGACGACGTTCTGCTGGTCTTTGCCGCTGAGCACCCCGTACCGCGACTCCAGATCGGCCATTTTCGCCGTCGTTGCGGCCAGGCCCTGGTTCACGCCATTCAATTCGGATTTGTATGCCTCCAGCACGTCGGCGCTGTTGGACCGCTTGTGCGGGCGCGTCTGCCAACTGATATAATTATCGATAATCGCATTAACAATGATCGGAGCCTCGTCGCGATAAGGCGTCTCGAAGGCAACTTCGATCGTGTCGTCCTTGCGGCCGACATCGACCTCCATGTTGTTGCGCAGGTCTTCCAGCGCCGCTTCGGAATCAGTAAAGGTCTTAAGATCCCTGACCGTCTTCGCCTTGGGAAGATTGGCCGGCGTGCCCAGCGCGCCTGCCAGGACATCGCGCGCCATGATCTTTTCGCGCTGGGTATAGAGGAAATTCGCGTATTGCCCGACGTCTCCATTGTCTCCGGCGAGGCGCGAGCCAGCCGGCTGCACGGTGAAGATGCCGCGGCTGGTGTAGCGTTTTTGCGCGGTCGAGATAAAGACAATTGCCAGCAACAACGCAACAATCACGGGCGCGATCACAAGCCATTTGTTGCGCCACAGAACACCCAGCAGGTTCGTCGTGCCGGGCTGTTGTGCTGGACTTGGAACTGACGACCATTGGCCGTAACCCTGACCGCGATCTGCGGAATGGGAGTTATTGGAAATGATGTTTGGACTCCCTCAAAAGTGACACTCCCGCGGATCCTGGATCCTTGTGAAATGCGAGCATCAGACTACTTCCGCGCCGCCATCCAGAGCAAGTGCAAATCCATTGCGTGGCCCGACGGCTAAAGCGTATCTTCGGCACATTCAGGATAAACGGCCGGAGTAACTTCGGCACCTCAATGAAAACGCTACGACTTGCCGCAAAAGTCCAATCTTCCCCGACGAGCTTGCGGTATTGGATGCGAATCAGTCAAAAGCCGAGATGTGATCGCGATCCGGCAATTTTGGCGTAGCCGAATCGTGTATGCTGCTGTTAAATATTGCGCAATCGGCGACATCCTTCATCCTGGGTCTTGAAGGGCGTGCGCCGGGCGGGAAAGGACATTTCGGAATGGGGATGGTCAACGTTCAGGTGTGGGATGCCACGGGTGCTAAGCGGCAGGAGGTTCAGATGCCCGATGACGCCCCGATCAATCGCATCCTGGCGGTGCTGATCGAGAAGATGAAATTCCCGCAGTATGCCCCCGACGGGCAGCCGCTGAGCTACAAGTTCCACCACCGCGCTTCAGGGAAACAATTGCTCGATGAACAATGCCTTGGAGACGTCGGCGTGCGCGACGGCGATGTGCTGCGCCTTCAACCGGAAATAACCGCGGGATGACATGGCTCTTCACGATTTAATCACCTTCGGCGGATCATCGGGCGAGCCCCCTGCCGCTCCCGCAGCGCCGGCGCCCATCCGCGTCAGCCATGCCGAGACGCAGGCAGCGCAAGATGACCGCTTTCATCGCTTTGGCCTGATCAGTTGGTGGGATCAAAAGAAGCTGGCCAATGCCCGGGTGCTGGTGGTTGGAGCCGGCGCTCTGGGCAATGAAATCGTCAAGAACCTCGCGCTTCTGGGCGTCGGCAACATCCTGATTGCCGACATGGATCGGATCGAGAATTCAAATTTGTCGCGATCGATCCTGTATCGCGCTTCGGACAACGGATCATTCAAAGCGGAAGTGGCTGCCCGCGCTGCGCGCGAAGTTTATCCAGAGATCAAAGCCGAGGCGTTTGTCGGAAACGTTGTCTACGACCTGGGCATGGGCGTCTTTCATTGGGCCGACGTGGTCATCGGAGGTCTGGACAATCGCGAAGCTCGGCTGGCGATCAATCGCAATTGCTGGCGCGTCAATCGGCCATGGATCGACGGCGCGATCGAGCAGATTCAGGGAACCGCGCGGGTCTTCGCGCCAGATGGCCCCTGTTACGAATGCACGATGTCTCAGACCGACTGGAAGCTGCTGCAAAACCGACGGTCTTGCAATCTGCTGTCGCGCCCGGAGATGGAAGCCGGCAAGACGCCAACAACGCCGACCATCGGCTCAATCATCGCTGGTGTGCAATGTCAGGAAGCGATCAAGCTTCTTCATGGCATGGAAACGATCAAAGGGCGCGGCTGGGTCTTTAATGGCATGACCACCGATTCCTACGCCATCGAATTTCAGCGCAAGGAAACCTGCTACAGCCACGAGATTCTGGAGCAGATTATGCCGCTGGATGCGCGGGCGGATTCGATAACGGTCGGTGAGATATTGACCGAAGCGCGCCGGCTGCTGGGAAGTGGTACCGAGCTTGAACTGGGTCGCGATGTGCTGGAAAAGCTCGTCTGTCCGCGCTGTGGCCGCGAAGAGCAAGCTTTCATGTCGCTGGGAAAAGTCCCGGCTGATCGCGCGACCTGCCCGCATTGCCCGGACTCTCGGCGGGAAGTCGTCACCTTCTACAAGATTCGCGGGAACGAAACATTTCTCGATCGCACGCTGGCGCAGATTGGCGTGCCTGCGTTCGACATCATCATCGCCCGCTGTCGCGATCGCGCAATCGGGCTCGAATTGGCCGGAGATGCGCAGGCGGTCTTGAAGTCCCTGGGACCGGCCGACATTGCCTCCAGCCAGGAGGGACTGGCATGGGAATGAAAGGGAAGAAACGTCGAGGAGCGTCGTCTGAAGCGTCCGCTGTGGTTGATCCCCTGGCCGGAACTGCTGCGCCGGAGGATGCGATCGACGACGGCGTCGAAGACGAAGATCACCATCTGGCAGCCCAATGCCGCTTTGATGATGATCCGGCTCCTGCCACGGAGCAGACTGACCTCGAGGCGCCGGCAGATGAATCGCATGTCGCGCCTGGTTGCCCGGATGCGGACGCCATCGATCTTTCGGAGTTTCCTCTTAGGCTGATCGGTGAAGATCTTCCGGATCGGCAGAAAAAGTATCAGGTCATCGTCGATTCGGCAGTGATGAATGAGATTCATCGCCACGGCAAGTCCAATACCGACGTGGAACTCTGCGGCGTCTTGATCGGAAACGTCTACCAGGATGGCGCAGCACCCTACCTTTTGATCGATGCTTCAATCCGGGGAAATGCCGCCGTGAGCAAAGGCACACAGGTCACTTTTACTTCCGAAACCTGGACGCGCATTCACGAAGTGCTGGAGCGCGATTATCCCGATCATCGAATCGTCGGCTGGTATCACACGCATCCCGGCTTTGGCATCTTCCTGTCAGGAATGGACCTTTTCATCCAGGATCATTTTTTCAACGCGCCCTGGCAGGTGGCTTTCGTGTACGACCCGATCGGCGGCGATGAGGGAATGTTCGTCTGGCGAAAGGGCAAATCGCTTCGCGAGCCTCACCTGCTGACCGGCGATACGCGCGGCGCGCGAGGTGGGTGGCTGCATCGCGGCGTGGATTGGATCAAGCATCGCTTCGCTTCATGAGTGCTATGGCCGAAGGCAAGATCATCATCACGCATGAAGATCTGCACAGCCGGCGGGTGGAAAACCGCCTGCGCGAGCAGCAGGCGATCGCGCGCAATCGCCTTTACGCTTCGCTTGAGGAAGACGCGCTGCCGGTCGCGACGACGAAGCCGACTCGATTCTGGCATGGGTCAGCATTCATCATGGCGGTCTTTGGACTGCTCGGCGCGATGCTGGCGTGGTGTGCGAGCGTGGGATTTGCCGCAGTTCTTTTGCACGGCGGAGGAAAAGTGATCGGCTATCGCCCTACCGCCAAAGCTGATGCGCTCGCGCTGATCAAGGCGTTGAACGACATTCAGGTCGCGCAGGACGCGAGCCGGTATTCACCGGAGCAGGCGAAGCTCGCCGCCGATGAAGTGCGCGCCAGTGGTCGCGAGAATCCTTACTTTGCAGTCGCAACTGATTCGCGGCTTTCCGACGCGCAACGCGAAGTAAAGGTCGGCGAGCTCGATGACTCGGCCCGATACAGCGCTTTCCTCGTCGAAGTGCTGCGATATGGAATCTGCGGCCTCATGATCGCCATGTGCCTGGCGATGGCCGAGCTGATCGGCCAGCGGAAATTCGGACAGGCGTCGCGCGTCGGGGCAGTCGGCGCGTTCCTTGGACTTATCGGCGGCGTTATTGCCACGCTGCTTGCCGGACGAATCGCGACCTGGGCCGGCAATATGGTCAGTCACGGCTCAATCTCCATTCGACAAATGGCTTCCGATTCTGCCGTCTGGGCTGCCCTTGGCCTTTCGCTTGGCCTGGCGTCAGGCCTGGTCATGCGGAACTGGAAGAAGCTGGGCATTGGCCTGCTCGGTGGACTTGTCGGTGGCGCGATTGGCGGCGCTCTCCTTGGGCCGATGCGGCGATGGACTCATGATCCCCAGATTGCGCAATTGGTTGCGCTGGTTGTCATTGGCATTGTCGCCGGGGCGGGAACGGGCCTGATTGAACACGCAACGCGCTCCGGCTGGTTGAAGGTGACAACCGGCATCATCGCCGGCAAACAATTCATCGTTTACCGAAACCCGACCTACATCGGCAGCTCACCCGATTGTCAGATTTATCTGTTCAAAGATCCAAAAGTCGGCAAGCGCCACGCGGCGGTTCATATCACGCCGGCGGGAATTGAACTTGAGAATCTGCCATTGGGAATTTCGACAATGGTCAATGGGCGCGCGGTCGATCGCGTTCCACTGAAAAACGGCGATCGAATCGCAATTGGCAATACGCAATTTGTCTTCCAGGAAAAGCGACCCAGCGCAGCGAGGTGATTGGAAGTATGGCGACCCTTTTGATGGAACTTGGTAGTCACCGCCGCGCCGGCCAGCTTTCCGGGCGCGTCCTGATCGGCAGCCTTCCGATCAACACGATCCGCGTCGAGGATTCGGTGGTGTCGAAGGTGCATGCCTGGATCGGAAAAGATCGCGATGGTTTTTATGTTGCCGACGCAGGCAGTCGCACCGGCACGTTCGTGAATGGACAGCGCGTGTCGTCACGACAGCCGCTTCGCGATGGCGATGAGATTCGCGTTGGCCCGTTGCGATTGTGGATTAGTCCGAATCTGTCGGCACCGCCCGATGCAGAGCCTATTGACTTGACGCCCAAGCCATTGAAAGGCGCCCAGGTTCAAGGCGGCGTGTTCCACGAATGTCGGTGCGGCGCGCCAATCTGGGTGCCGGCGGGATTCGATCTGCGCAGCGGCCAATGCCGGTTTTGCGGGCGGCCGATTGCAGGAAGCGAATTGACCGTTGCTGTTGAGGAAACAAGTAGAGGTGCTGCATTTGCAGATGCGGGGCTATGCATCTGTTCGATCTGTCAGTCGCCGATCGAGCGGGCGGAAGCGACGCACGGATGTCCGGCATGTGGGCTACTCTTTCACGAGGAATGCTGGAAAGAAAATCGAGGGTGTGCTGCATATGGATGCGCGCAGGTCGGGGTCACGGACGGATGAGAATACGATCTGGATAGCCCCGTTTATGATAGCCGCGACGCGCCAGCGGAGCGCTTTCTCAGAGCGCAGGGGAAAGCACTCCGCTATCGCGTCGCGGCTAACTAAACGGGGCTGACAGCGGTCGCTGTAAGATTTTGAGCCGGAGCAGTGCATTGATGTTGGAAACAACCACCTTACCCAGAACGATTTCCTTTGCGTGTCCGGGCTGCGGAAAACGTTTTTCGGTGCCATCGGGCTACGCGGGTCGAAAGGCCAACTGCAAGTTCTGTCATGGGCCCATTGTCGTTCCAGCCGCGCCTGAGCCGCCCGTGAACGCGCCGATTCCATCGCCTTCGGCTTCGCAAAGATTTGCGCCGCTGGAACCGGTGTCGCAGGAGCATAATCAGAAGTTGCCGATGCGCACCCGTCGGCTGATTGCCGAAGCGCGGCAAATCGAGCAGGCGTTTTTGAACTCGTCGATAATCAAGGTGACGCCCATCGCTGGCGATCCGCCGGAGGTTTACAAAATTGAATATCGAATCAAAGGTCTGCGAAAAGGCTGGTTTGGCCGGCCACGTGTGTGCAGCGAGCATCGCGTGGAGATTCGTCTCACCAGCGAATACCCCCGCCTGTCGCCGCAGTGCAAGATGCTCACGTCGATCTTTCACCCCAATATTGACGCCGCCACCATCTGCGTGGGAGATCATTGGACGGCCGGCGAACGTCTGGTCGATTTGATCATCCGCATTGGAGAGATGATCGCCTACCAGGCTTACAACATCAAAAGCCCGCTTGATGGCCAAGCCGCGATGTGGGCAGATCTTCACGCCAACCGGCTTCCGATCGATCCGCGGGTGCTGAGCGCAGCCGAATTGAGTTGACGCAATTTCACAACGTTTATCGGACATCACTCGGGAAGTTGGCGCATTTACAATTTTCACTTGCGAAAAATGGTGGTTTGCCGTTTGATTGTGCGCCTGCCCTTTCGCGGGCGATCAAATCTCAACAGGAGCATCGATGCAGAGCACGGGTTGGGTCAAATGGGTCTTAGCGCTGGGTCTCTTGAGCGGGTGCATGGAAAAGCCCAAGCCGATTCCCCCGCCGCCTGAACCAGGCCCGGCCAGCCCGCAGGACCTTGCGCGAATTCGTGCGGATCTGCGCCGCAATGATCCCAACGCCCAGGTGGGCGAGGTGGAAGCGGTTTACAATAAGCTGGTTGCCATCACCGGTTTGCCCGTGCAGGATTTCCGCAGCGGCGAGGCGATGACGATTGTTGATTCGGAACAGCACCTCATCGCCAATGCCGTCGTGGACAATGTCACCGGTCAGTATGTGGTCGCACGCTATGACGTGGTCAAGCGCGAGCCGCGCAATGGCGACGTTGCCGTGCGATTGTCGGAACACCGGCCGCCGCCGTCGATGCAACCTGAAACCGGTGGCGCGGGCGCTAACGATACCAATGCGGCTCCGCAGCCTGCCAATCCTCCAGTTGAGTCGAAGCCCATTGAGTCACCGGCAAACAATCCGCCGGCCGACAACACCAATGCTGCGCCGCAAAAGAGCCAGCCCGCGCCGGCAAATAATAACAGTGAGAACGTTCCCAGTCCGGCAGCGGGCCCGGCTCCTGATGAGAAAAAGCCGCCCACCGAACCGGCGCCCAAGACTGAATCGCCCGCGCACAGCCCAGGCGAATTGAACAAGTGACCGTATCGCCTACTGAACGTAGCTCGGCTTCGCGCAGGCTCATTCTCGCCAGCGCCTCACCAAGGCGAAGGCAACTTCTGGAAGACGCGAAGTTCGATTTTGTCATTGAGCCGGCCGACATCAATGAGGAAAATCATCCGCCTCTTGCGCCCGGTGACCTCGCGCAATGGTTGGCGGTTGCCAAGTGCGCGGTGATTGCCGATCGCTTTCCATCCGACGTCGTTTTGGCGGCGGATACGGTCGTCGCTCTCGGATCGCAGATCCTTGGGAAACCGACGGACGCCGCCCACGCGCGGGAAACGCTTGGGCAACTATCGGACACCATTCATGAAGTGATTACGGGCGTGGCGGTCGCCTGCCGAACCGCGTCACTGAAGCTCGACGCCCGCGTCCATTCAACGGTGCAGATGCGAAGGCTTTCCTCAAGCGAAATCGACGATTATGTCGCCTCCGGCCAATGGAAGGGCAAGGCCGGAGGCTACGGCATTCAGGATTCCGATCCTTTCGTCACCCGCATGTCCGGCGATTTGACCAATATCGTCGGGCTTCCCATGCAAAAGACGATCGAGCTTTTGGCGGCCGCGGGAATTCGACCCAGGGAATGAAAGAGGGAAATCGCATAGCAGTCTCGTAGCACAGCCTTCCAGGCTGTGAGTCGAAAATCACAGGCTGGAAGCGATGGAAGCCTGTGCTACGAATCGCGCAGCGTTGCTATACTTGCCCATGGTGCTCGCCGAGCAATTTCACAATTGGACGTCCGATGCGCTGGTCGTGTTGATCGCGGCGGCCGGTCTGTATTACCTCTTTATTTCACGAGCCGCTCATCGGTTATCAACTGTCGAAAACAGGGACGTCAATGAACGCCGCATCCGCTTGCGGCGGATCAACGCGGTGATGATGATCGTGCTGGCGGCGCTGCTTTTCCTGGCCACGCGCGTTCTGGGCACTCATCCAAGGTCCTTGGCGCTTGTGATGCTTGGCATCCTGGTGTTGCTGGTGGTGATTGTCTGGCTCGCGATGGTCGATTTACGTATGCTGATGCAGCTTCGCGATCGCCGGCGCGATCACGACGCCTGGCAGCACCGCAACTAAAATTCGTGAAACGGTCGATATGGATTTCCTCTTCCCGGCGATTGTCTTCCTGGCGCTCTTCACGAGCGGCTGCCAACAATCCCCATTGGGGCTGGCAACCGTGAAGATGAACATCGGCCAGCGCGCCTACACGCTTGAAGTGGCCAACACGCAGGCCTCGGAAGAACATGGCCTGATGGAACGCGATTCGATGCCGGAAAATCATGGCATGATTTTCGTTTTTGCCAACGAACGTGTCCTGGAATTCTGGATGAAAAACACGCGGTTCCCGCTCGACATTCTGTTCCTCGATTCTGATGGGAAGGTCGTTTCGATCAAGCGGATGGAAGCCTACGATCTGCACACGACTTCGAGCGTCTTTCCCGCGAAGTACGCGATCGAGCTGAATGCCGGGCAGGCACAGGTGTCGGGCATCAAAGTTGGAGATCAGCTTTCCATTCCGGCCGTGGCGAAAGACTCGCGAGAGGCACCATAAAAGCTTCTGGAATTCCATTCACATTCCCTACACTCTGTCACCGGATGTCCACAACGCCTTCTCCCATTTTTTATGAGAAACCAAGTCGCTGGCGCATTTGGGTGCGCCGTGCAATGCTCCCGGCGATCATCATCGCGCTGGGATTGCTGGCGTTGGTCTATGGTCCTCCCGTTTCACGACACGTCGAACTTCTGCGCTGGCAGCGGCGGGCAATGCAATTTGATCGGCCTGCGGATCAAGTGGTTTATGAATCCGAACCCGCGCGCGCCCGCGCGCTAAATAGAACCGTGGCCGATGTGGAGGCGGCAAATCCGTCCGGCGCGCCGGCCTATCAATTCAGCCGAACCTGGCGCGAGTTCTATCGGATTTTCGAGCCTCCCGGGCGAAAGCCGGGCGCACTTCTGTTTCTTCACGAGCGATGGACGCCAAAAGGACAACGCCGCCTGGTTGCTGTGGACCTGCCGGCACGAGCGGAGCAGCCGACGATTCATATGCTGGTTTTTCGCCCGGGTGCCATGGGGAGCAATCCAGGTTTGCTCGATGAAAGCAGTTGGATCCCGCCATTCCTAACGGAGCCGAGGCCAGTTGGGCTAAGAATCATGGCTGGCCAAGTCGATCCCCGTGATGTTTCCCACTTCACGATCGCATGGCAGGCCGACGCGCAGTCAGGCATCATCGATGGCTATCTGCTGGAAAACGATCGCGTCGTTCTAGAAGAACGACGCTGAAAAAGCGATTTACACCGCCACGCCCATTGTGCGTGGATCGATTTCCGTCATCGGATCGATGGATTGTGCATCAGGCGTTCCGAGCGATCGAATGAGGGGAATTGCTCCCACGGCGAGAATCATCATGATTCCCAGCGCCACAAATGGGCCGAGGTAGCGCATTGGCCGGGCAGCGTCGGCGCCGAATGAATCGGTCCAGTAGCCCATCAGCCATGGACTTGCGCCGGCAATCGTCCCGGCAATCGAGAGAAAGATGCCCACCAGGCGTCCTCGGACATTTGCGGCGACGCGCTCGAGCATGGCGGCATCGCTGATGGCATAGCTGCCAAGCTGAAATGCCTGGAACAGGCAAAGGCCCAGCAAAACATGAGCGCGGCCGAAGAACGGGACGGCAGCGATGGCGATGCCGCCGGCAATCAGCACGATCACTAAACCAGGCAGCCTTTTTCCGCGCGGCGTCAGGTAAACCGCCAGCGGATTGGCAACGATGCCAATCAGCATCATCGCGCCGACGATGAAACCCGTTCGTTTCGGATCGAAACCCATCGCCTTTTGCGGATAGATGCTGGCCAAAGTCAGCGATGCGATGCCGGCAAAATCGCGGAAGCTGAGAATCGCGGCGATGCCGATTACCTTCTTGCGCAACGAAGGGCCGAGCGGCGGATGGATTTGTTGTCGGGAAGCGGCAGGCTGCTGCACCATTCTCGCTTCACGGCCGAAGATCAAAAACAACACACCAACGAAGATGCCCATCAGGCCCAGTTCCACGCACGGCTTCTGCCAGTTGGCGACGTGCCAGAGTGTCCAGTGTGCGGTTTCCGCGCGCCACCCGGCATATTGCGGCCCAACAAAAAATCCCAGCCCCGAGCCCATCCCCAGGAGGCCAATCGCCATTCCCGGCGATCGATTGAAATGCTCCGACACCAGCGAATTGGCCGCAGGATGGAACAGCGTTCCCGCAGCGCCGCCCACCACCGCTAACCCCAGCAGCATCGGATAATCGCGCGTAAACCCGATCGCGATAATCGCGGCAGCATTGAAAATCAGCCCCCACCCCAGCAGAGCCCGCCTGCTGTAGCGATCCGCCAGCACCCCGGCCCCGTAGCTCCCGAAGGAATAGACCAGCAGGTAAACCGTAACAATGAGGGCCGCTCGTTTGACTCCGGGCAAATGAAGATCCGCCGCGATCATCAGGTACAATGGGACGAGCATCGTTCCATAGGCGTGCGTAAAGGCATGCAGGATCACGGATAAGGCTAATGTCAGCGGGCCGCGCTGGCGGTCGATCATGGGCGGATTATACGGATCGGCGAACAAGCGGTCACTTTGTCCGATCCGGAGTCGATTGCCATCGACAAACGTCCGGGCCGCGAACGGTTCTTAGAAGTAGCACGTTGCAGATTTGACGGCTGGGGCGTCGATGAACTTGTATTCATGCCCCCCGAAAATGGATTGACAAGTCAGCGCAAGATTCGGCTCTGGAGCGACGTATGACACTGCGAATATTGCGGACTTCATGGACGGCGGCGAAGTTTCTGGGTCACCACATGCCGCGGCTTCGCACGTGGGGCATGGTGGGCATGTGCCTGGTCATGATGTGGAGCGTCGATCAGCCGGCGCGGCGAGCCGAAGGATCGCGCGTGCGCAAGCCTCGCGCCTGGTTCGATGCCAAGGGACTTTGCGTTTTTCCTCTTGCATGCAAGCAACTGCCCTCCTCACGCGATCAACTGCTCGAAGCGCTGACGGTCGGGTGGCACAAGTCTTTGAAGTTCCCTGCTGCCGACGATTCATTCATTTCCATCGACGGCTCCCGCTATCCCGCTCTTTCGAGCCTCAAAATGGACCTCGGCGGTGCGAAGATGGATCTGACCAAAGACAAGAAGAATTCCAAGCCGAAGGGACGCGTTGAATCGGAATTGACGGTTGGCAATTTCGATCTCGATGGACGCCCGATGTTGTGCGATCGCGCGAAGATGGATCTGCATTTTACGGCCACACGTGCCCGGCTCGACATGGAACACGATCAGGCGGGCCGGCCGTGCATCATGCTGTCCGATGCAAAACAGGCCCGGCTCGATTTTCGTACCACGCGCGCCGATCTGGAGCGAATCGTTCTCGTGACCCTTCGCGCGCAGGCCAAGAACTACGGCGTCAGCATCGACAAGGTGGAGATCAAGCTCGACGCCGATACCGGCCGATCGCTTTCGCTGGATCTACATCTGCTGACGAAGGTCGCATTTGTGCCGGCGGGAATGCGGTTTCGGGCGCACGTCGATATCGACGACTCGATGAATGCGAAGCTCACGCACCTCACGTGCGAGGGAGATGAGGCCTTGGGGCCCTTGATCGTCGGCTTCATTCGCCCCGGCCTGGCTAAATATGAAGGACGATCGAAGCCAGTCTTCAGCTTCCCCACGGGAAAACTCAAGCTGCGCGACATTCAAGTGCACAGCGGCGACGAGATTCAGGTGGCGGCAACTTTTGGAAGCTGATGTACGTTCGAGCGATCAGCGCGGGCCGGTAGGAACGAGCAATTCAACCGCGGCCCTGTCCGGGAGTGACGGCTGCGCGCCAAATTCCTGGCAGGCAACGGCGCCCGCGGCGTTGGCAAATCGCAGGGCATCGGGCAATTCCATCTCTTCGACATGCGCCACCGCCCAGGCAGCGATGAACGCGTCGCCGCAAGCGGTTGTATCCACTACATTCACTTTGTGGCCGCGAATCGTTCGGATGGTCCCATCCCGTCCGACATACCTCGCGCCCTTGCTGCCCAGCTTCAGAAGGACGGCCTTACAGCCAAGCTGCGCCAGCCGACTGGCAATCTGCTTGGCATCCACTGCGCGCCTACCGCGGCCGCGCGCCGCGCGATGGGCACCAATCAGATTCTCGGCTTCACTCTGGTTGGGCATCAGGACATCCACCTGGCATAGCGCGCGAGGCAGGCCCTTTTCTGGAGCTGGCGCGGGATCAAGAATCGTGTACACGCCATGCCGATGGCAGATTGCAATCGTGTGAGCAATCGTTTCGAGTGGCACCTCCAGTTGCATGACAACCGCCGAGGCCGAGGCCAACAGGCCTTCGGCGGCATCGATGTCGGCGGGGCAAAGGTGGGCATTCGCACCGGCCGCCAGCACGATTGAGTTCTCCCCCTTGCGATCCACCAGGATCATCGCGACTCCGGTGGAAACGCGTTCCGTGACGGTCACCCGTTTCGTATTCACCTGATGTTGCGCCAGCCCGCTGAGCAGTCGCGAGCCAAAATCATCCTGACCGACACGTCCCACCAGATGCACTTCCGTCCCCGGCGCAGCGAGCCTGGCGGCGGCAACCGCCTGATTTGCCCCCTTACCGCCGGGCATCGTAACGAATCGGTCACCGGCCACGGTTTCGCCCGGCGCAGGCATGCGGGCCGTGCGAACCACCAGATCCATGTTGATGGAACCAACAACGACAATACGCTTCTTTGCAGCCATCAGGATGGCAAGTTAACCGCAAAGATGTGAAAGGTGACAATGCCAAATCTGCGACAAACGTGCAAATCACGCGATCCTGCCGTTTTTATCCGTGGCGTAGTAAGTTAATGACATGGAACCGGTGCCGCATTCAACTTCTTCTCCAGCCTTGTTGGAGATGACTCACATCACTAAGCGGTTTGGAGAAACCATTGCGCTGGCGGATGTGAGCCTGAGCGTGCAGGCGGGAGAGGTTCATGCGCTGATCGGCGAAAACGGCGCCGGCAAATCGACGCTGATGAAAATCCTCTCAGGCGCTCAGCGCGCCGATAGCGGAACGATCACTTTTGCCGGGCAACCCTTCGCACCAACGAGTCCGCTCGATTCTTTGCGGGCCGGCATCGCGATGATCTATCAGGAGCTGAACCTCGCCCCCCATCTGACGGTCGAGGCGAACCTGATGCTTGGCCGCGAGGCATCGGCATGCGGATTTTTGACCGACGAAATCTTCGGTGGAAGCTGGTCGCGCAAGTGCGGGCAGACCCTCCAGCGACTGGGTCTGCACATTCCCATCAACCGCATCGTCGGAAAGCTCGGTGTGGCCGATCAGCAGATGATCGAAATCGCCCGCGCGCTCATCAGCGGCGCGCGGCTCATCATCATGGATGAGCCGACCAGCGCGCTGGCGCAACACGAAGTGCAACGCCTGTTCGACATCATCCGGCAACTACGCAACGAGGGCATCGCGATCGTCTACATCAGCCATTTCCTGGAAGAGATCGAAGCGATCGCCGACCGGATCACGATCCTGAGGGACGGCCGCACAATCGCAAGTGGCCCGCTGCATCGATGGACGCGTCCGAAGATCATCGAGGCCATGGTCGGCCGGCAGGTGGATGAAATGTATCCGCGGGTCGATCACACGATCGGCGAACCCCTGCTGCGCGTGAGCGGACTTTGCGGACGCAAGCTTCCCAAGCAGGTCGATCTTGTGCTCCATCGTGGCGAAATTCTGGGAATCGCCGGGCTCGTGGGCGCAGGACGAACCGAAATGCTCCGGGCCCTGTTTGGCCTCGACCCGCGCAAGCAAGGCCAAGCCACGCTGAATGGCGTCAAAATCTCGCGCTTCGGCCCGGACGTCTGGAACGCCATGGGCGTCGGACTGCTCAGCGAAGATCGCAAAGGAGAGGGACTCGCGCAGAATCTTCCGTGCAGCAGCAATATCACCCTTTCGGCCCTCAAGAAGCAGTCGATCATGGGATGGCTCGGTCGAGATGGCGAGCGGACCGCATCCATCCGCCTCGCGCGGCGGCTCAATATCAAATGGGCCGACTGCGGCCAGCCGGTTTCGAGCCTTAGTGGAGGCAATCAGCAGAAAGTCGCTCTGGCGCGATTGCTGTATGCCGATGCCGATGTGCTGCTGATGGATGAGCCGACACGGGGGATTGATGTCGGGGCGAAGGTGGACATTTACCGCGCGATGGGGGAACTGACGCAACAGGGAAAAGCCATCGTGATGGTCAGCTCCTATTTGCCTGAATTGATGGGCGTATGCGATCGCATTGCGGTAATGAGCCGAGGCGTGCTTTCGCCGCCCTACCCGGCCGAGGAGCTGACCAGCGAAAAGATCATGCAAATGGCTGTTGGTTCATAGGCTCTGCTGGATCTTCGTAGCACAGCCTTCCAGGCCGCGAAGAAACCACAGGCTGGAAGCCTGTGCTACGTCCAATGTACCAAATTCATTGCGACGTCAACTGCGATTCGAGCTGCGCAAGCTGTTCAGCAATTTGCTTGTCCATTTTGGTGTCTTCGTCGATGGTACGAACCGCGTGCAGCACGGTGGTATGATCGCGGCCGCCGAAGTACCCGCCGATTTCTTCCAGACTGTAACGCGTGTGACGTCGCGCGAGGAACATGCACATCTGCCGGGGGAAGGCGATGCTCTTGTGGCGCTTTTTGCTCTGCAAGTCGCTCAGGCGGACGTTGTAGTACTTGGTCACAGCATCGAGAATCTGCTGGATGGTAATTCGCTTCTGTTCATTAGTGACGGTATCGCCCAGAGCCGCCTTGGCCAGTTCAAGATCGATTCGGCCATTCTGCAACAGGCTCATGCCCTGGATCTTGGTGATGGCCCCTTCCAGCTCGCGCGTGTTGTTCTCGACCTTGGCAGCGATGTAGCAGACCACATCGTCCGGCAGCGCCAGCCCGCGCATCCGCGCTTTCTTCTGCAGGATCGCCATGCGCGTTTCATAGCAGGGCTTTTCGATCCTCGCGACCAGGCCCCAGTTGAATCGGCTCACCAGCCGCTCTTCCAGTTCTGGGATTTCACTTGGCGGGCAATCGGCTGACAGGATGATCTGCTTGTGCTGCTGATAGAGCGTGTTGAAGGTATGGAAGAATTCTTCCTGCGTTCGATCGCGGCCCGCCAAAAAGTGGATGTCGTCAATCACCAGCATATCGACGTGGCGATAGCGGTGGCGAAATTGATGCATGTCGCCATTTTCGACGGCGAGGATGAACTGGTTGATGAACGAATCACACGAGTGATAGAGAATTCTCGCATCCGGCGTGCGATGCAGCACCTTCTGGCAGACCGCCTGCAGCAGATGCGTCTTTCCCAGGCCCACGCCGCCATGAATAAACAATGGGTTGTATGCCTGGCCTGGCTGCTCCGCTACCGCTACGGATGCCGCGTGTGGCAGGCGATTGCATGGGCCGGTGACGAAATTCTCGAACATGTAATCGGGATTCAGCGGAAGCGGCTGCTCCCCTTCATTGAAGACGCCTCCGCGCGCCAACGTGGTGCAGTGAAAACTCACTGCCACCAGCCGGCCGGTGATGGATTGGGCGGCGGCGGTGAAAGGCTGCTGGCACTGGCTCTGGCAAAAATTGAGCTGGGCCTGCGTCGGCACTGTCACCTGAATGACGCCGTTGGTCAGTTGCCGCGGACTCATCTGGTCGAACCAGGTGCGATGCAGCGCAGGATGGTGCGCGCGTACCTGATGAAGGATCTGCTGCCAGACGGCGGCTTCCAAACCAACTGGCTCCTGAGCGCGGCGACTGGCGTCGCGCGGGAAAGGCATGTGGGTCGTTGTCATGACGGGTCTTAGTTCGAGAGGCGAATTCGGCGATTACGACTTTTGCGGTTGCATCATTTCCCCGGCGGCGAAATGACCGTCGGAACGGTTCAATCAAAATGTAGACTCTACATTTACTTCACGACTCCAACAAATTCTTTTTCGCGCGGCGACACGCATATAACGATCCTCATCGACATCCGTCAACACAAAACCGCAACGCATTTTGACGATTAGAAATGTCGCAGCATGTCAGGGCGTCGGACTTTTGCCCTCGGCATTTCTTTGTGGAATTGGCAGCCCTAGTTCAACCATCACTTGTTTCAGATCACTCCACACCAGCGCTTTGGTTTCGCGCGAATCGACACGCAAGATGTAGGATGGATGGAAAGTCGGCATCAATTTGATACCTCTCCATTCGTGCCAGTTGCCGCGCAATCGTCCCATGCTCGACGTCACCTGAAGCATGTGACGCGTCGCCGGCAGTCCAAGCGTTACGATCACCTGCGGACGGATGATTTCAAGCTGTCGCTCGAGATATGGCGTGCAACTGGCAATTTCATCAGGCGAAGGTACACGATTGCCCGGCGGCCGGCATTTGACGATATTGGCGATATAGACCTGCTGGCGGGCCAACCCCATGCCGGCGATCATTTTTGTCAAAAGCTCGCCCGCGCGCCCTACAAACGGTCGGCCGGTGCGGTCTTCGGTTTCACCCGGCCCCTCACCGATGAAAAACAGCCGAGCCTCCGGATCGCCTTCACCGAAAACAGTTTGCGTGCGCTGCTCGCACAATCGGCAGAGCGTGCAGCCTCTAACTTGTGATTCATCCAGTGCTGCCATCGCAGCGATTTTCTGCTCTCGCGACAGTGCAGGAGACTCGGCCGTCGGCACAAAAA
>JANWHF010000346.1 GCA_025450555.1 Tepidisphaeraceae bacterium
CCGGCGGCAGCCAGCGCCTCGCGCGGCGATGCGAGCCGCAGGCGGAAGCAGGAACCGGAGCCGGGTGTGCTGGTGACGTCGATACTGCCTCCATGAACCTGCGCGACGTGCTTGACGATCGACAGGCCCAGCCCTGTTCCGCCCATTTCGCGGGAGCGCGAGCGATCGACGCGATAGAAGCGTTCAAAAATACGGGGGATATCGTCGGCTGGAATCCCGATGCCATTGTCTTCGACTTCGACGACGATCATTTCATCCGGCTCCTGCCGAGCCGACACTCGAACCGTCCCGCCTTCCGGCGTGTATTTGATTGCATTGTCGATCAGGTTGCTGATGGCACGCTCGAGGTAATCACCATTTCCAAGAACGCGCGGAAGATCGCGGCTGATTTCGATCAGAAGTGTCTGGGATTTCTTTTGCGCAGTCGGTGCCAGCAAATCTGCGGCACGACGCACGACGCTGCCCAGATCGACTCGCACGGGCCGGGGCAATTCCGGCAGGCTTTCGAGCCGCGAAAGCTCGAGCAGATCGCTGACAAGATTGGTGAGCTGATCGACATGCTTTCGGATGGTCCCGAGGAATTTCGGGCCGGCCACCGGGTCGGAAAGCGCGCCGTCGATCAGCGTCTCGGTGAATCCTTTGATCACTGTCAAAGGCGTGCGAAGCTCGTGACTGACGTTGGCGACAAATTCCTTGCGAAGCTCCTGATAGCGCACCGATCGCGTCGTATCGTGCGCGACCAGCACAAGTCCCTGCGGCGGCCCTTCACTGGGAAACGTGCATGCAGAGACTTCAAGATACCGACCGACCGCGGGACTTACCTGAAACGTGCGGCGATGGCCATCGCTTAGAACTTCCGTTGTAGCGTGCAGAATTGGTTCATTAGCCACTACTTCGAACAATGCTTGGCCCTGCGCACCTTCTAAAGGAAACCCCAGAAGCTCGGACGCCTTTTCATTGACCAGAACAATGCGCTGGCGCATGTCGATGGCGATAACGCCGTCGCTCATGCTCGTGAGGATGGTAAGCAGCTCGGCATGATCCTTTGTCGTCTGATCGAGCAGCGAAGATATTGAGTCGGCCATGGCGTTCAGCGCGGCGGCGAGCGTCGCGATCTCCCCTGAACCACTTGATAACATGCGGTAATGCATGTTCCCCGATGCCAGTCCCTTGGCAAAATCTGCGAGCTCGCGAACCGGAGCAGTGTGCCGGCTGGCGAAGATATATCCAATGCCCGTTGCAAGAATAATGACCGCCAGTGAAACCGCTGCCAGCGCTCCATAGAGAAGATGCAATTGGCGCGAGAGCTCAGCCAGGTGCATCGAAAGGCGGACGAAATAAGGCCGCCCCTGCGGAGTTTGGAGGCGCCGCGCCAGGTAAAGAAAATCGACGCCGACCGTTGCACTGTGGCGAATCGAATCGCCCTGCCCGGCAACATCGGCGCGCATGACTTCCTCGCGATGCCGATGGTTTTCCATGTGTGCGGGATCGGCTTCGCTGTCGCCTAGAACTTGCCCGCTATAGTCGATGATCGTGACGCGGCAGCCGAGCTTTTCTGCCAGACTATGAACGCGCGGCTGGATTTGATTGATGTCTTTGCCCGAAATCTCCGAGCCGATCAGATCCCCCACCAGGCCCGCTTCATTTCCGAGCTGCTGACGAATGTTCTGTAGATAGGATTTGCGGATACGCCAACCGGCGAAACTTCCCACTGCACTGATGGCGACACACACCAGCAGCAGATATGGCAGAAACAGGCGCCTGAAAAAACGACTCGTCAGCAAAGCAGATTTCCCTCGACAAAGACGCTGGGGTTCACTCGGAAGCCGGTTGCAGTCAAGCCATATTATGTACCGGCTGGCCGGAATTTATAACCAAACCCGCGGACCGTTTCGATCTGGTCGCCCGCCGCGCCCAACTTCCTTCGGACCGACATCATATGTACGTCCACCGTGCGATCGAAGACGGCTGAATCATTGGTCGATGCCGAGCTGATGATCTCATCGCGATTGAAAACGCGTCCCGGCCGGCTCACCAGCAGATGCAGGATGCGGAATTCAGTTGCCGTCAGCCCTACGCGGTTGCCGTTGACGGTCACCTCGTGACCCAGGAGATCGATCTGAAGCTCGCCGCTGCGCACGACGGCCGGCTGTTCATGTTGGGCTGCAACCCGCCGAAGAACCGCCTTCACGCGCGCCACAACTTCTTGAGGGCTGAAAGGCTTGGTGATGTAATCATCGGCCCCCAATTCCAGTCCCACGATTCGATCGGCTTCGGTTGCCTTGGCCGTTAGCATGATGACCGGCATCCGCGCGGTGCGCGGATCGGCGCGAAGCCGCTGGCAAACCTGCAGACCGTCAAAGCCCGGCATCATCAGATCCAGGACGACCAGGTCCGGCGCATGCTTGCTGGCCACCTCCAATCCCGATTGCCCGTCGGTGGCGGCGATGACTTCGAATCCCTCCTTTTCCAGGTTGTAACGTACCAGATCGATCAAATCGCGCTCGTCGTCGATCACCAGAATCGTGCCCTTGGCCATGATGGGTTCCTTCGCGGGCGGCTGCGCGGACGTCGCCACGCGCCGGATTGTAGTCGTCGGTGTGCTCATGTGCGTGCATCTCCATTACTTGAGATCAGCGGATCCTCAGCTTGCTCGGGTGGCGAGGGCATGCCGCGCTTGTGCCGCACGTCGCGGCCTTGAATCCAGTAAATGACTTCCTCGGCAATGTTGGTCGCGTGATCGCCAATTCGCTCGAGATTGCGGGCGATCAGAATCAGCGACATGCCCTGCTGGATCTTTCGTGGGTCGGCCATCATGTGGGTCAGCACCACGCGGAAAATCTGGTCGCGAAACGCATCGACCTGCTCTTCCTGCTCGAGGACGCCATCGGCCAGAGCACAATCGCGCTGGCTCATCGCAGATAAGCTGCTGCGCACCATGGCCTGCACCACATTGCCCATGATGCTCAAATCCACCAGCGGCGCGATCCTCTGGCCGCCTAACGCATGGTGACTGTTCTGGCAGATGTTGATCGCCTGGTCGGCGATGCGCTCCAGTTCTCCGCCGATGCGCGAAGCCATGAATAAAAACCGGGCATCGCGTGCAACCGGCTGCTGAAGCGTCGTCAGGCGAATGGCCGTTTCATCCACTTCCACCTGGATCGCATTGACCTTCTGCTCGCGCGAGAAGCATTCAGCCGCCAGCGATTCATTGCCCTCTTCATAAATGCGCAGGGCGGTGTGAATCATGCTTTCCACCATCGAGCCCATCATCACGATGCGCTTGAATAGCTCTTCGAGTTGTTCGTCAAAGTGTCGCATGGCAAATGCCTCGAATTGAGGCCAGTTAAGAATCAGCCAAATCGGCCGGTGACGTAGCTTTCCGTTTCCTTCAGGTGCGGGTTGACGAAAATGGAGTTGGTCGGCCCGTATTCCACGAGGCGGCCCATGTACATGAAGGCCGTGTAGTCGCTCACGCGTGCCGCCTGCTGCATGTTATGTGTGACGATGACGACGGTGTATTTGCCGCGCAGGGCATAGATCAGCTCTTCGACCTTCCCGGTGGCAATCGGATCGAGAGCCGAACAGGGCTCGTCCATCAACAGAACTTCGGGTTCGGCGGCAATTGCGCGGGCGATACACAGCCGCTGCTGCTGGCCGCCGGACATGCCCAGGGCGCTGGTATGCAGCCGGTCCTTCACCTCATCCCATAGCGCCGCGGATCGCAGTGATTTTTCGCAGACTTCATCCAGCACCCGACGTCGCCGTTCGCCCCCGATTCTGAGTGCGTAGACGACATTCTCCAAGATGGACATTGGAAATGGGTTGGATTTTTGAAATACCATTCCCATTTTCTTGCGAAGCCGAATGACGTCGACCTTGCGATCGTGAATGTCCTGCCCCTGAAAGCGGATGCGCCCTTCGACTCGTACATTTTCGATCAGGTCATTGAGGCGGTTGAAGCTGCGAAGCAGCGTGGATTTGCCGCAGCCCGAAGGGCCAATGAGCGCCGTCACCTTGCCTGCGGGAATCTGCATGGTGATTCCGTGCAGCGCGCGATGTTTTCCGTAATGGAGTTTGAAATCCTCCGTGCTCAAGACATGCTGCTCGGCCGCCAGCTCGGCATGAATCGCCGGCCCCTGAGGCGATTGCTCAGTGGGGGTGGTCGTTGGGAGATGCACCGGATTTTGTCCATTGCGGCCGGGCGCGATATCGGGGTTGAGCGATCGCAATACCGGTTGAATCGGTGGCAGCGAAGTTCCCGGCTGCGGCGCTTCGCGGTTGGCGCGGGCATGGCCGCGCTCTGCCGTCGGATGTTCAGTTTTAACCATGTGACCTCTCCGGTGATTGCTATCTCGCTGCGCGCGCTCCATAGCCGCTGGCGCGCATCGTCAGGCGAACCGTCACGTTCAGCACAAAAATCAAAGCCAGCAGAACCAGAATCCCAGCCCAGGCCTTTCGGCTCTCTTCCTTGTAAGGCTCCATTGCCGCGTGATAAATCTGCACCGTCAAAGACGGAAACGGGCGCGAAGGATTGGATTCCAGAAACCGGCTTCCCAAGGCGGTAAACAGCAGCGGAGCCGTTTCACCCGCAACGCGGGCGATCGCCAGCATGATGCCGGTGATGACGCTTCCAAAGGCCGCCGGCACGACGACGCGGAGAATGGTCCGCGCCTTGGTCGCGCCGAGTGCCACCGAAGCTTCGCGATATCCGCGGGGGACCAGCAGCAGCATTTCCTCAGTCGTCCGTGCCACCAGTGGGATCATGATGAAGGCCAACGCGGCGGCCCCCGCCCAGCCGTTGTAACTTCCCAGCGGCACAACCAGCAGCTCGTAACCGAGAATGCCAACAACAATGCTCGGCACGCCCGTCTGAACATCGGCGATAAATCTCACTGGCCCCGCAAGCCAGGATCGGCTGCTGTACTCCGCCAAATAAATCCCCGCCAGCATACCGATCGGAATGCCAATCAGACTAGCCATCGCGATCATGATGATGCTTCCGACGATTCCATTTTGCAGCCCGCCCGGAAAACCCGCCGCCCCCGCCGGCACGGGCAATTGCGTGAACAGCGCCAGGTCCACCGATTTGTATCCGAGTGAAATGAGGTACCCGCTGACCATTCCAAGCAAGCCCAGAATGACCGCGGTAAACAGGATGCAAAGCCCGAACATCAAGTGGCTTTTCCCGCGAATATATACACTGGCGATTTGCATCCGGACTGCGCTCACTAAACGGCCGGTCGCGCCGAGCGACCGACGATCATGTAACGGGCGATCACGTTGAAAAGCAGCGACATCACCAGAAGGATCAGCGCCACTTCCACCAGCGCCGATCGTTGAATGTTGCTGCTGGCTTCGGCAAATTCATTGGCTAGAAGACTCGACATCGTCTGCGCGGGAGCGAACAGCGAGCTGCTGATGCGATTGGCGTTGCCGATGACCATCGCCACCGCCATCGTCTCCCCCGCCGCCCGCGCCAAGCCGAGCATGATCGCTCCAAACAAACCCGTTCGCCCATAGCGAAGCATCACTTGGCAGCTTTGCCACCAGGTTGCGCCCAGGGCCAGCGATCCTTCGATCTGCACGCGCGGCACGGCCCGCAAAACGTCGCGCCCCAGCGACGTGATGATCGGCAGAATCATCACCGCCAGGATCAATCCCGCGCAGAGCATGTCGCGACCGGTCAGCCCCTGGTCGCTGTGGAACATTCGCAGGAAAAAGACTTTGCCGGCAACGGCGTTGAGCGCTGGCTCGAGATGATCCTGAAGGAACGGAGCCAGGACGAAAAGGCCCCAGATGCCGTACGCGATGCTCGGAATAGCCGCCAGGAATTCGATCAGGAATGAAATCGGCCCAAGCAGCAGGCCAATTCGCGGCCCGATCCGCACGATAAACAGCGAAGCTCCAATGCTCAGCGGCACCGCCACGAACAGCGCAATGATTGAACTGACCACCGTTCCATAAATGACAGGCAGCGCGCCAAATTCCGGCGGAAGAGTCACCGTCACCTCTTCCCCATCGGCATCGCGCATTATATTCCCCTTCGCGTCCCGCATTACGACTTCGCGCTCATTGGGACGCCAGGACGAGCTCGCCAGGAAGTGCGCCTTGAAAGCCGTGATGGAGGGCATCGCGGCGGTGGTCAGTACCAGCACCAGCGCGCCGAGCATGATGAGGATGAAAATTGCCGCACCGCGCGCCAGCAGGGCAAACAACAGGTCCGCCCGCGACTCGGCGCCGCCCTGCTGGACGATGGAGGCGCCGCCTCGCGGCAGGCGTCCTCCATCGCCCGGCAGCGGCGGGCTTTGCATTGGCGACTGAAGCGTGCCGGAAACTACCGACATAGATTTCACCGCGCCTTTTTCAGCAGCCGACAGAACAGATTGCTATCGGCTGGCGGTGGCAATTGGGTGGCCCGACCAGGTCAGGGAATTGATGGCCGACGCCACTTTCTTCTGCACGCCGGCGCTCAGCGGAGCGTAGTCGAGCGATGGGGCCAGGGTTTCACCTTCGCTGGTTGCCCAGCGGAGGAAATCGGTCAGCGCTCGCGCTTTCTCCTGGTCCTTCAGATAATCCAGATCCTTGTAGACGATGACGTAGGTGAAGGACGAAATCGGATACGCCTTCTGGCCGTGCTGGTCCCAGATGTTCACCGCCAGCCCATGTGACATTTGATTCAAGGCCCCTTCGCCGGCCATCGAAACCGATTCAGCACTGGCCTTGACAAAATGGCCGTCGCGATTCTTGAGCGTCGCGAATGGGATCTTGTTTTCCAGTGCGTAAGCAAGTTCGACATAGCCCAGCGCGCCGTGAGTCGTCTGCACGATCTGCGTCACGCCGGCATTCTGCGGCCCGCCGGTGCCTGTGGGCCACTCGACTTGCTTCCCTGAACCGATCTTGTTTTTGAAGTTTTCGCTTTGCGTGGAGAGATAGTTGGTAAAGATGTAATTCGTACCGCTGCCATCGGTGCGATGAACGGAGGTGATCGCCAGATCGGGAAGAGCCGCGCCTTCATTGAGTGCGGCAATGCGCGGATCATTCCACTTCTTGATCTGGCCAAGATAAATGTCAGCCAGGACCGGCCCATCGAGCTTCAGCTCTCCGTTAAAGCCCGGCAGGTTGTAAGCCAATACGACCGCGCCGGCGACCGTCGGAATCTCGACGATCTTTTCCGCGCCGCCCGCCGCCTGAAGTTCCTTCTTGCTCATCGGGGCATCGGAGCCGGCCCAGTCGAAAGTCTTGTCGGTGATACCTTTGATGCCGCCGCCGGAACCGATCGCCTGGTAATCGATCTTTATGTCGGGATGGGCTTTCTGATATTCGGTGACCCAGCGCTGATAAATGGGAGCGGGGAAGGTTGCTCCGCCGCCTTGCAGGCGCACGTCGGCATGAGCCGCCCCACCGAGGACGAACGCCAATCCGGCTGCCGCCAGAAATGATTGAATCCGCATAAGGTTTCTCCTTTGCCTGTGTTTCTTGTTCAGGCACACTTCTAGGGGGCGTGGGTTCAGGAAAAATCGGCGGATTATGAATGTTTGGTTAAGACAAGGCGATTGGCGGCGAATCTTCTAACGCCCTATTTCACAACCATTACAAGGGCTTCATTGATGATTTGCCGGCGCATTCTTTGCAGAACATTAATTAATATGGATTGGCAAACGAAAGGAGATGTTGCATGAAGCGTCTGATCACATTGACTGCGGCGATCTGTCTCGGCGTGGCGGGACTCTCACTGGTGGCTTGCGAATCAAATAATTCGGACAATCTTTCACCGGGGGAAAACGGCGTTACCGCCGGCGGAAATGGAGCCTTTGGCGAAAACCCCGACCGCCCCGGCGATTACAACAACCATAGCGTTGATACAAATCACAACTCCAATGACACGCGTTGATGCCGCCCGCAAAAGCTAAGCGCAAAATAAAACACCGGGAGGCGGTGTTTCAGGGCCGTCCTCCCGGTGCGGTACCGTAAGCTTTTGGCACGCATTTACAGAAGCAACTGAAATTGAACGACGACAGAAACTTCGCTTCGACCATTCGGGCTGGTCAATGTGTCGCTGGCTCCATCGTCAATCGGAATTCCATTGGGAAGGTAAATGACTTCGCCGGTCAGCTTCGCCCGGTGGCCAACAAAATAGTAATTCACGCCACCTGTAATCACGCTGAAGTAGTTGTGGCTACCCGCGGCAGTACCCGCCAGGTGCATGTATTCATATCGGCCGAACGGCTCCAGGTGACCCTGAATCAGATAGCCCGCCTGACCCAAAAGGGAGTATTCGTTGGTCGCATGATTGAGGACCGCGGCGGACGGAGCGGAGATACTGGCGCCCGTGGCCGATTGAGTCGCGATTCCAAAATTGTGATTGGTATAGCGATCGACTAACGCGCCGTAGAAGTTCAAGCCCATGGGGTCGGCATACTGCCCGTCCGCGACGGCGACCGTCTGGCCGGAATGTCCGTGTTCCGAATAGTCGGTGCCCACGCCGAACACCAGCAAGGGATCTTTTACGCCAACCGCGCCAACCTGCCCATAATCCTGCCATCGGCCAAAGAGCTTGAATTCGGCGCGCCCCGCAACGCCATAATCAAAAAAGTTGGTGGGAACATCCAGAAAGTTGGTGTTGGCCGAGCGCAGGCCGTGGTTCACGCCAACCTCGGTTCGAACGAAACTCTTGGGATCGTAAATAACCGTGACGCCTTCCGTGAATGCGTCACCATTGGCAAAGACGTCGGCGGTCAGCGATCGCTCGGCCGACTGCTGATATCGCGAGCTCACGATCTGGTCGTGCAACAGCGGATCTTTGATCTGTCCGGCTTTGAGATAAAGGCTTGTGTCCGGGAATTTGTATTTCACCCATGCTTCTTCAAGGATCGGTACTCCGCCGAGGCTGTTGCTCACCGTTCCGATCTTCTGGCCCGCTGAATTGGTCACGCTAGCGCTTCCGCTGGCGCGGGCGGTGGCCCAATTGAAAAAGTAGGTGAAGTCGGGGCTGAACATGTTGCCGTCCAACCCGATCTTCATTCGGCGAATTTCAAAACCGTTTTCGACATCGTCGCGGTTGCCCGACTTCAAATCCTGCCGCCACAGGGTCACGTCGCGAATCTGGATGTGGTACCAGGGGCGCAGCACGAAGCGGCCGTCGTCGCTTTGAATCGTGAAACGGTCGTTGGTGTAGCCGGAACTGAAGCTGCCAAGATCGAGAAAATTTTCGTGGTGCGCCGCATCCAGTTTGATCTGGGCTTTGATATCGGCTTGCTCCTTCTGCCGAGCCGCTTCATCCAGGCGTGCCTGCGAATCCTTCTGTTGCGCCTCCAGTTGATCGAGGCGCGCGCGAAGCGCCTGGATCTCCGCGCCCAGATCCTTGTCGGCGGGCGCCGAACTGGGTGCCGTTGTTGGGCCAACTGCCAGCGCAGTTGCAGCTCCACACAGCGCCAGTACGGCAGCCGCCGACCTGGCAAGGCGAGTCATATGCTTCACTTGTGCTCCTTCCCTTAAGAGGGATGTGTTGGACATTCCAGAATTCGTCACCTCAGGGGCGCAGATCGTATCGGCGGTCGTGATGCGACTGTGAGTTCCGTATGAAGAAAGCGTTAACGCTGAGGGGAAGGAGTGATTTGACAATTGTTCTTACGCGTAACGCGATTTTTAAGCGCCAAGGACGCCAAGAAAGCCAAGATCGCCAAGACAGAAAATTATAAGTATGTTTTCTTGGCGCTCTTGGCGCTCTTGGCGCTCTTGGCGCAAACATGGCCGCAAAGACACGCGAGCAGATCTTTATGGCCCCGTCCAGACCGGCGCGAGCCAGGCAACTGGTTGATTTGGTTTGGGCTTTGGAGCGTCGCCCCCGCCCGCGTCCCAGACGCGAACAAAAAAATATTTGCTGGTCGAATCGTGAATCGTCGGCTTCCATGAAACCTTGTGCGATGGCGTCGGAACTTCGTACGTCTGCGCAACCACGCCGCCGTCCTTCACGATGTCGATCTTGGTGATGGCGTCTTTGGGATTGTCCACATCCGGATCGCTGATCGAAATATCAAATGAAAAATCATCGGGGCGGTTGAGCGTCGAGCCCATGATCGATCCGTTGACCGTATATCGGCACTGGATGTTGTTATCGAGCGAGGCATAAGTCCGGCGATGCTTCATCGCGTCGAGAATTGCAGCTTTGGTCTTTTCGGTGGCCAGCACGAACGTGCGCGATTTGTGGCGCTTGATCCCAGTGAGGCCATGGTTGTCGTTTCCGCAGATGGGCGAGACCTTCCAGCCTTTGTCCAAGGCGTTAATGAAGCCGGCGTAGTGAATCTTGTCGTTGGAGTTGATCACCTCGAGCATCGTGATGATGTCAGTGACCTGCGGATCGCGATAGGCCCAGTCGTTGTATTGGTGCGGACCGGGATGATTGAAGCTGGCGACGACCGGGCCATCGCCATTGGGCTTGGCGGTCTTGAGCCAGTTGTAGAGATAAGGCAGATCGATGCCGGGCGCCATTGCATTGAGATAGCTGTCGGTGTTGAACACGTTCAGGTGCCCGACGCCTCCTGGGCCGTTGTTTTCCGAATGTTCATATCCGGCAATGGCGACGAAATTGGCATCAGTCGCCTCGGCGGCGGCGCGCTTGGTGGCGACCCATTTGGGATTGTCCGGACTGGGCGGCTGAAGATCGGCCTCCTGCGAATGGTCACTTGAAATATAAAAGTCATATCGGTTGGCTTTGGCAAGCGCGAAATGCACCGCAGGCGGCCCCTGAACTTTCTGCCAGTCGGCCTTCAGCACCATCGACTTGGAGGGAAACTGCGCTCCGGTCGGATCGACGTAGAGCAGCTTGGGCTTGGTGCCATCGGGCAGCGGCGTTGGCTTCATCCACTGCTCGCCATGCGACCAGGTGAAGGACGTGTGCGAATGCGTGTTGCCGGCGTAGATGTGATAGACCGGCGCGCCATCCGTTGGCTGCGATGTCGGAGAATCGGCAAAAATCCAGGGCGTGAGGCACAACACCACGATCAGCGCGATCGATCGACGACGATTCATTGCTCCTCCGCTTCGCCAGCAGTTTTGCAGCCCCTATCGAATCTTGCTACGCCCAAAACCGCTTGACGTTTTTCTTGATGAATGCCAACCCGTTTTGCGCCAGGTATTTCTCATCTGGAAACATGTTGCGCCAGATGCAGGTTGCCCCGGCAATCTCCGGCAGCGCGCAGCCAAAGGCCTCGATCATCAACCAGCCGTCGTATTTGATCTCGGCAAGCGTTTGGAAGGTGCCTTCCCAATCGACATGCCCTTCGCCGGGCGTCGAGCGATCGTTTTCAGAAATATGCACATGCATGATGCGCTGGCCGCCCGCGCGGATGGCGGCAGGGATTTTCTTTTCTTCGATATTCGCATGAAACGTATCGTAATGAAGCTGGAAGCTTGGATGATTCACTTCATCCACAAACCGCGATGCCGATTCGGTATCGTTGATGAAGTAATGCTCGAAGCGGTTGAGATACTCCAGGGCCAGCTTCACCTTGGCCTGCTGGGCATACGGCGCGACTTTTTGAAACACTTCCACCGCGCGCTTCCATTCATCGTCGGTGCGCCCGCGCCCCACCAGCCCGCCGACGGGGCTGCTGTAGGGGCCCATCATCAGCGGTGACCCGACCATGACGTTGTGGTCGATCATGCGCTTGAGGTGATCCATCGCCGCCTCGCGCACTTTTGCGCTCGGATCGAGCGGATTGGTTTCTTTTGATACGATTACACAAGTCGTGCATTCCAGCCCCAGCTCGCGCAGGCGGGAGCCCAGCTTGCGGTAGCGAGGCTCATCGGGGCCAAACGTCGGGACTTCAACGCCGTCGAATCCCCAGGATTTGATCTGCTCGAGGAGCTTGTCGTGTTCGGGGCCGATGTTAGCGCCCCACAGGAGGAGGTTGATGCCGTATTTCATGGTCGGCATCTTAACCGCTGGTGGGCTTATCGTCGCTTATCCAATGGCGGCTGGCCCGCACTTTTGCGGATGGCGTTAGCCGCCGCCCAAAGTTGATGCTCTTCTTCGAGGAACTTGACGACCGACGTCGTGGTAACGCCCAGGAGCTTGGCCACGTCTCCCACCGAGCCATTTCGCGCCTGCAGCAGATCGAGCACGAGCGATGCGGTGCGGGCGTAATGCTCATTGCGATGCGACACCGCCAGCCGGCCAAGCTGCTTGACTGCATCAAACCATGCTGGAGGCTCGAACCAGCGCAATTCGACTGTATAGCGTATGTCCGCGGCCAGCCGGAGTTTGAGCCGGCGGATGGCCCGCAACTTGTTTTCCTGGAGCGACCGCGATTCGCCCGCGACGACCTGAATGCTGGTCGGCTCGTGGGTAAGGCGAATTGAATTGCTGGTCTTATTTCGTTTCTGCCCGCCCGGCCCCGGCCCGCGAAACGCATCAAAATGACAGGAGGACAAGAGCGCCTGCTCCGAAAGGTCCAGCCAGCGCGGCGGAGAAAGTTCGGCAGCATCGCCGCGCTGCGCACCCAGGCTCGGATCAATCTGATGTTCCCCGTCGCTCATCTGCCATGATTCTACGCATTCAACACGCGAGGCGCATTGGCCGTCTTCTCCCTCCACCGGTACTCCGGGGGAGGGCTGGGGAGGGGGTTCATAGCAAGGGTGCGCGGAATTTCAAAAGCCCCCACCCTGCCCTCCCCCGGAGTACCGGGAGAGGGAACCGATCGTCTACCAAGCATTGCAAGTTTCGCCAGGCATCATTTCGCTCGCCTGTCGCGATCCGCCCATTTTGCGAAGGTTTGGTTTGCCAAAAGTTCTCGCGCCAGCTCCTGATATCCTTGCGTCAGGGGATGGCTCGCATCCGCATACATTTCGCTCGGCAGCGTGTCAGGCGTGACGACCGGCACCTGGTTCTGTACCAGCCAGCGCCGCACTTGGCCGATCATTGCATCAAATGTCGCCTGCTGCTCCGGCGCGATCATATGCCGATTGAATGGCCCGATGACCACCAGCACATCATTACCGCGATGCTGCAGCAGCCGAACGACATGCTGAAAGGCGTTCCATTGCAGCGAATGATCGAGATCGACCCAGTCGAAATGGGTTGGCTCCGCGCCGCCGGTATTCCAGGGCCTGTGTCTTCGACTCGAAGGGCCGCGGTCGGGATCGTTGGCCGGTTCAGTTGGGATGCCATGCTTGAATGTCTCGAGCGGATTTTGATACGCATTTGGATAGGTCGGCGGATTACTGCCGTCGTCTTCCAGTGTCCATTCCGGCAGGCTGTGCTGATCGAAATAGGCAATCTGCAAATGGTTCGTCCATGCAAAAAACTGCACGTGGGAATCGAGAAATGCGCTGATGCGCTCGGACGCATCAGCACTGTAAGCCGGGATGCGCGGCATGAATTGCGGCACCAGCCGGGAATGATTGAACGCCTGCGGCTTGGGCTCGCTCAGGTCCGCTCGCGGACTGCTCATCCACAGCAGATTGCAGTGAACGATCACCTTCTTGTGCTGCAGGGTCTGCGCGTAATTTCGCACCAGCCCTTCCATTGCCAGCGGGAAAAGGCCATTCACGCCGCAATTGAGATAGGTGTCGTGCCGCGATGATTGTTCGGTGAGAAAATGCGAGAGCGTTCCATCCGGCCGAACGTATTCTCCCCAGATCACAGAATCGCCCACGACGTAGATATTGCCCTGGCCCGATGCCTGCTCGAGACGGCGCTGATAGAGCCAGTAATCTTTGCTCAGCGCGTAAGGAATTCGGTAATCGGGGCCGGGATGGAACGGCTCATATTCTTTCCACAGCCGTGGAACTGTGGTTACAAACAGCGCAACCAGCGCAATCACAACCAACCACTGTCGGGTGCTGAGGCGCATGGCGGTAACGCCAAATGCGAAACCGCCGGGCGGAGTCTTCTCTGCTTTTGCGGGAGGCGAGATTGTTTCGATCGGTGCGGGCATATCAGAACTGGAAGTAGATAAATGCCCCGCCGCCGGAGGTGCAGAGCGTCAGGTAAAGGACCATGAAGGTGGCCAGGCCGACCCGCAGCGAGCTGAATTTGAGCAGATCCTGAAGCCGCGATTCGTAGATCATTTCATAGAGCCAGACCAGGCCGATCAGCGCCAGCGCCAATCCTGGCAATCGCGGGTCGTGCCAGGCGGTGGTGAAAATCCGGCTTACAATCAGCTTCGCATCGTCCAACGACGCGGCCCGGAAGAAAATCCAGGCGAAGCAGACGTACAGGAAGACCCACGCCCGCTTCGCATAGATCGGCACGCGATCGCGGTAAAACTGCGAGCGCTCCAGCTCGCGCGTGAGAATGACCCCCAGGCCATGCAGCCCGCCCCAGATGAGAAACGTCCAGGCCGACCCGTGCCAGAATCCCGACACGAGAAAGACGATCAGCAGATTGCGATAGGTGAACAGCGTCCCGCGGCGGTTACCGCCGAGCGGAATGTAGAGATAGTCGCGAAACCACGTTGAGAGACTGATATGCCATCGCGACCAGAATTCGCCTAACCCTGAAGCAAGATAGGGGTTCTTGAAATTCAAGACTAAATTGAATCCCATCATTCTTGCCAGGCCGCGGGCCATGTCAGTGTAGCCGCTGAAATCAAAGTAGATTTGCCAGGCAAAAGCGAAAGTGGCCATCGCGAGGCGCGCGCCGCCGAAGGCTTCGGGGTTGTCGTAGACGCGATCGACGTAGATTGCCAGGTAATTGGCGATTGCCACCTTCTTGAACAATCCTACAAGAAACAGCGATAGACCATCCGCGATGTTGGCCAGCTCGAAAGGCGGCGCCTTCTGAAACTGCGGAAGAATCTGCTTGGCGCGCTCGATGGGTCCTGCCATCAACTGCGGGAAGAAGCAGACAAAGGTCGCGAACCGAAGGAAATTTCGTTCCCGTTGCACCCGGCCAAAGTAAAAGTCGATGGTGTAGCTCATCGACTGGAAAGTGAAAAACGAAATGCCGACCGGAAGGATGTA
>JANWHF010000347.1 GCA_025450555.1 Tepidisphaeraceae bacterium
CCGCGCACGAAGTAAGCGGATTTGGGCGGGCGACTGCGATGCGCAGCCCACGCCGCGTCGCGCTAATCCGCTTACTTCGTGCGCGGCTCTTTAATCATCCATTCATGCTAACTGCAACACCTCGTCCCTCAGGTCCGGGTCGGACCTTGAAGATGCGTTCGCAGATTTGCCTTCAATCCTCCGGCCCGAGACTGCATAATGCCTTGACGCATGTCTCAACTCTTCTTCAAGGGGCCACTCCAGGCCGCGATTCGCGCGGGCACAAAGACCACGACGATCCGGCGTTGGGCCAAGCCGCTGCTCACCGCCGGTCAACGCGCCTATGCACCAGGCGTGGGTTGGCTGGAGATTACCGATGTTCAAGAGCTTTCGCTGGAGCGATTGACCAAAGAAGAAGCAAAAGCCGACGGATTCGCGACGGCGGATGCTTTATGCAAGGCCCTGCGCGAGATGTATCCCGACACGCGCGGGGATGGAAAGCATTGGTATCGCGTCGGATTCAAAATTTCAGAGCTGGCGCCGCCCCGCCGACGTGCTTCGGACGAGATTCCAAACCTGTTTGTGCGTTAATTCATGCCGGTCGTTCCGATGCGCTCAAGACTGCCGATGGAGGCAGGGCCTTAAAGTTGTTGCGGCCCGCACGTCCGGTTCTCCTTAGCTTGCTGCCGCACTTTCCCAATTCTACGTTTCTGGCACGCACAACAGCCTTCGATTCGTTGATGGAGGTAGCCATGCTTGCAGTTCGCTTGAAAAAGACATTGGATTTCCCGATCGAATCCCTGCCGGAACTCAACCCGCTTGTGGGCCGGTACGTGGAGATCATCGCCATTGAGACGGCATTGGAAGAAACGGCGCCGGCTGTTCCTCCCGCGGCGACGATCCCCCCGCCACCGCCTCCGGCCGCAGAGCCTCAGCCTCTCCGGCAGCGCGTGCGCGTGTGCGGCATGGTCGCAGGCGTGAGCGACGGCGGCGACACGTTCCGCCTGGCGTTGGATGAATCGCAGGCTGTTCCCTGTGCCTGGGCGGGCGAAGGACCGTCGCCAGCGGTTGGCGCTGCTGGAAGGAAGATGGTGGTCGCGGGCACTGGCGTTTTCGATTCCAGCGGAAAACTCATCCGGGTGGACGTAAAGGCGGGCACGCAGGCGATGCAGGCCGATCTGCGATTTGCGCGGATGCCCCTGTTTGGCGAGCTGCCCGATGATGATGCGGAGTTAATTCCTGCCTATAGCGACCCGATTCCGTTGTTGGGCCCGGTTGCGCCGGCTCCGGTGCCTGAGCAGGCCCCCCGACCTGCACTTTCCGCGAAAACCAGTTTTCGTGAATTATTTGGCGTCAATGCCATCGATGAGACGGAATGACATTAATCGATGAACGCAATTAATTCGGCGAAGCAAACGGTTGCGGGCTATGCGTTTCGCGCAGCTTCGGCCCAGCGCACTCATCGATGGCGCGGCGGAGGTCCGACAGATCATAGTGAGCCTTGAAGAAAATCTGTCGCACGTCCAGCGCCTGGGCATTATTGAGATGAGGCCCTTTTTCATAGGCCGTCAGCATGATGACCGGCATGCGTTGCCAGCGGAGATAGGAGCGAATGACTTCGAGAAATCGCACCCCGTCCATCTCCGGCATCATCGCATCGAGGATGATGACCGCAGGCATTTGCGTCGTCACCTTATGCAGTGCCTCGCGGCCCGTCCCTGCCGATTCGACCCGATACCCTGCCTTGGACAGGTAGCGGCAAACCGCTTCCCTGCCATCAGGTTCATCGTCGACGACAAGCACATAAGGATCGCAATTATTCATGAGAGCCTACCAACAACAGAGTAATCCGGGACACCTTTCCCGGAGAACGGAAAGTGACGCAGCAACCAATGTGCCAGGTTTTGCCCTTATTGCTCAGTGCGACCCCTCATTTCGGCTCCGTCAGTTGTGCCTGGGGAGTAACTTATTTGCGAAAATCGAGTAACAATGGATCAACCCGCCGATCGGTCGATCGAAACTACATCAAAGGCTTGCTCGGAACGCCCACCGCGATTTCAAATATGGGCTCCCAACCAGTTTGCTCAAGCCCAAAGAAGGTGCGGATGTCGTCATCATAGAAAGCACTGATGCCGCATGCGCCGAGCTTCAGCGCAACGGCGGCCATGTAGATGCGTTCGCCCAAGAGGCCGGCCTCGAGATGCGCCAGTCGATAGAGATCGGGACCCGCGCCGTGGAGAAGGGTATGAAGATTGGCGGTCATGAAGCAGATGGCCGACGCGTCACCGATGAAACTCTGCTCGGTGGAAAGATAGGCCGAGTCTTTGCGAAATTCGCCCGCGCGAAGCAGCGCCCAGTGATCGGTTGCCGGATGGTAATACCAGATGCCGCTGTCCATGCCCACGACGGAGTTGATGATCCAGAAAGGCCGGATCAGCGCGGCATGCGGCCCATCGGGAAACAGCGGCAGCACGCTTCCGCCGCGAAATGTCGAACGATTAAGCGTGATAAGCTGATCGCGCGAAATGGCGCGCTGCTCGAATTGCCGGACGCTTCGCCGCGCCAGCAGCACTTGTCTGACCGAAGGACCAGCCGGCGGCGACTCGAACAGTTCCATCCTCGTCGAAAGCTTCTTTTCCGGGACAGGCGTCAGCTCCGTGAACGGCGGCCGAATTTCGCGGACCGGCATTCCGGGCGCGACGCAATCCTGGTGCGTCGCCAGGATCGAGCCATACGGCACGAACTCCGCCGACAGCGGCTTACGCGGAATCACCGGCATGGAATTGGGCGCGGGCGGCCGACTCCCGCGCGGAATTTCCATGGGAGTCATTGCAGTGTCGGCCCAGATCACCATCGCCTGCACTGACTCGGCCACGCCGAAATCGGCATTCGCGGGGATGCCAATCAGGTCGCGCATCGTGTTGTCGTTGACCAGGAATCGAGGCATCGTCGCAATGCCCAGCGCGTTGGCGGCGCCCACCAGATTCTGCACCAAATGTCCCGCGTCCAGCAGCGCGCAGCGATAGCCGCGCTGGCGATAGCGCCAGGCGGAGCGCCAGTAAGGCGTCGAAACCAGAATCATCGCCGGCACCGATTTGATGAAATCCAGGTCCGGCCGGCCGCGCTTGATCTGAAACATCGCTTCGACGCCGCCGCGCATTTTCCGCAGGGCGAATTCGCGAATGCTGTAGTGGTAAAGGCCCGGCTCAACCCCTTCGATGCCAAATGCTGCGACATATAGCTCGAACGGATACAGCCCGCCGCTGCTGGGGCAGGTGCGAAGCCATTGCATGCCGGCCGGCCCCTGCTTCTCGACGGTCATTCCATTGGACAGGTAAAGCCAGGTGGCCAGCGTCTTGATGTTCTGCGGCGGCTGCAGCAGGCTTTCGGGAACGGCCGCCAGCCCTTCGGCCAGCAGCGAAAGCGTCGGCACCGGCGCATCCAGAAGATTAGTGGGCAGCGCCGTCTTGGGAAGTTCAGTGAAGGTGCGATAAGGGCTCGGCTGCGCTTTCCAATCCAGCACGATCGGATTGGCGCGGACCGATTGATAGCTGTATTTGGTCGAGCGATGAAACTCGAACACCCGCTCCACGCGATCGGCAACGTCGCGCGGGAGCTTTGCTGCTTCGGAATCTGTCGTGGTCAGCCAGTCGTTCACGTGCGGTCCATCACACCGAGGAGGCCCGAAAGGAGGCCGCTAACCGGACTTAGAGCCGGGCGCCTGCGGTTGAGGTGCAACATCCGCCGGCCTTGCGACCCGTTCATCACTTTATTCGGCGCGTCCAGTCCCGTCCATTGATCGGATCATTTTCCCGGCAAGGTCCGAGAAAAATTCGCCGTTTGTTTGCCCCGCGCCTTCGGCACGGATGTGGCACGCGCAACATGTGAGTGGGAAAGCTGGCATGGGAAGCGCATACGTCCCGCGATATACTGGCCCCATGGTCGACTACAAATGCGTATCCATTTACCTCGGTAAATCACCAGCCGCTCCGTATGCGCTGCCTGCAAATGCTCTGGTTAGCCCTGAAGGAAAGCCGGAATTCCTTTGTCAGCAGTTAAAGCGCAGCCTGCTGGAAGGCAAAGGCGAGCCGGCGCCTTTTCGGGCGAAAATCCAGATCCCCGAGCTTCCGCCGGTGGACGTGAAGTGGAGACCGGTCGGCCAGACCGCGGGCATCGGCTACTGGGAACGCCCCCCGCGTGTCGGCGCTGCCAGCCTGCTGCTCAATGGCACCGAGTTTGACAATGAGCGCACGAAGCTGAGGACCGAACTGCGCGTCCAGGCGTTGGCGGTGCCGCCGCGCGTCTGGGAGGTCGTGGACAAGGAAGTCAAGCCGCTGTGCGTCAATCTGTTTTTTGATCTCTACTCCTTCACCGACCCCGTCATCGCCACCGGCGCCTGGGCGCTGGCCAAAACTTTTTTTTCGATGTTTGCGACGGCGGAGTGAAATCCCGCTCGGGAACAGACGTGACGCGATCGACCCGTTTGCCGTCATGCTATACCTATTCCGCTGGAGCGGCAGCTCGTTCAACAGGTGAACCCCGGGGCGGTGCATGAAGCCCGGCGATGTGGTCTGGATCGTTTTTCCCGGCGTGGTCCAGACCAAGAGCCGACCCGCCGTCATTCTTTCCTCGGCCACTTACCACACGACCCGTCCCGACGTCATCGTTGGCCTCGTCACCAGCCAAATTTATTTCAGACCGAAGACCATCCCAAAGTGCTGCTTGTAGGGCGGAAGAAAAAGGGGTTCCCACGAATTATGGCCGAAATGAATAGTGACCCGCTCGCGCCACATTTCGTTACGTCTAATTCCACGCAACGTAGAAATAGTGATGATGGCTCGCGTCACTTTCGAAGGAGCAGAATCATGTACCACATCAAGCGCGCCGCTGACCAGGGCGATTGGACGGCGCTAAGCTTCGCGGGTGTAACGCTCCGCGTCCTTGACGGCGACCCAACGACTGGGGAAGCCACTGTCCTCACCCGCTTGGCGCCTGGGGCGACAATCCCGAAGCACCGGCACACCCATGCGGACGAAGCGGTCTTCGTCGTCGAAGGCGATTTCGTGGAAGACCGAATTTCCTACGGCCCCGGCGCGTACTTTGCCGGTCGGGCGGGCACCGACCACGGCCCGCACACTTCGAAGACAGGGTGCACGTTGCTCACGCGCTTCAGTGCCGCGCTCGATTTCATCCATTCTTAAACAACAACGGTGCGAACTGAATCAGGCTTCGCCGCCACGTCAACCATTCGTGCGCGGTATTGGGAGACTCGTAGAAGACGCTGTTAACGCCGGCCTGATTCATCGCCTCAACGTTGGCCCTGGCGGTTGCGCCGTTCTCACGGCTTCCATAGCTGATGAACAACAGCTTCACATTCTGCTTGAACGACGCCATGTCAGGAATGTCCGAAGGGGCGATGCTGCCGCCGCTGAGGACGCAGATATGAGAAAACATATCGAGGTGGGCCAGGCTGATCCTGCGAGTTTGCATGCCGCCCATCGAGAGGCCGGCAATGGCGCGGTTCGGACGGTCTGTATACACCCGGTAATTCGATTCGATGCAGGGCACGATGTCGTTGATGAAATCCTGCGTGAACTCATCCGCGGGCCGCCCGGGGGTTCCACCCGCCAGAACATATCGCGCGCAGCCCGGCGCATCTTGCCAAGTTGCGACGCGAACTTGTAAAATCCGGACATGGCTGACAAACACCGCGGAGCGGGCCGAGAGAAGGTCAAGGCACGGGGTTCGGCGGCAAGGTCCCGCCTAAGACAATTTTCCATCAGGGAAGCCTTGCCGCATGCTCCAAGACCTGGCGACATGCCGCATGCTGGAAGAAGCCTGCCGCTGGCGGAGCGGCTGCGTCTTCGCGAGGAGTTCTTCCGCGCCGCGGGCATCGACCCCCGGCAGTTCCTGCAGGCCTTCGACAACATCCCCGGGCTGTTCTACTTCGTGAAGGACGGTCAGAGCCGCACGATGATCAACACGCGGGAGTATGCCCAGGTGCTCGGGGTGCGGAGGGACGCCCAGACCGTCGGCAAGCAGCCGCACGAATACCTCGCCGGAGCCTTGGCCGAACACTATGAGCAAGACGATCGGAAGGTCTATACGACCGGGCAGCCACTGCGGAATATCATCGAGATCGGCTTCAACGAGCAGGGCGTGCCCGACTGGATCATCACCGACAAATACCCGCTGCGAAATGCCAGAGGCCGGGTGGTTGGGATTATCGGCACAATGCAGAGCCTCGATCAGCGCGTGCAGCGGCTGCCGCACCTGGGCGAGGTGGGAAAGGCGGCGGCGTTTATCCGCGCCAACCTGGGCGAGCGGCTGTTGCTGGCGGACGTGGCGCAGCACGTGGGGATGTCGGAGCGGCACCTCCAGCGCCTGTTCCACAAGTTGATCGGAATGGCAATCCAGCAATTCATCGTCCACTCGCGCGTGCATGCGGCGGCGTACGAGCTGATGCGGTCGGATCGGCCGCTTGTGGATATTGCGCTGATGTTTGGGTTCAGCGACCAGAGCGCCTTCTCAAACACCTTCCGCAAACTCACCGGATTGCCCCCGCGAGAATACCGCAGGCAACACCGCCTGGCTGGTGCAGGCACTCCATAAGGAGGCTACGCCCGGGTCTGACGCAGCGATTTTCGCATGGCCGGATTTTGCAAATCCCTGGCTGGTTCATTCAAGACGGGCGCGGTGGGTGTGCTACATTAAAGTTGCCGCAAAGCCCAAATATGAATGCCAACATCACAAGAAGCCAGACGAGAAACGCAAACACAAGCGGCGAAGCCAACGCCGCGATCAGCGGGCACCTCTCGCTTTACGTCCCGTCGCTCTTGCGTCCACTTTTTTGCTTCTCTTGTTCGCTTCTGATGATGGCGTCATCGCTGCGTGCGGGCCCTCCCCGTGCTGGAGCCGCGGCCGATTTCTCCAGGAACATTCAGCCGATCCTTTCCGAACGATGCTACGACTGTCATGGAGATGGCGAGAAGAAGGGTGGCGTCGTTCTGGATGCGCCAGTTGGTTCGCTGGTTCAAGACCACGAGCTTTGGTCCAAGGTCTTGAAGAATGTGCGCGCCGGGCTGATGCCGCCCGCAAAAAAAACGCGGCTGGCGGAAGATGAAAAGAAGCATCTGGCGGATTGGGTGAAGTATCAGGCCTTTGGAATCGATCCCAAGGCGCCGGATCCGGGCAGGCCGACCTTAAGGCGGCTCAATCGCGCGGAGTATCGCAACACCATCCGCGATCTGATGGGGGTTGATTTTCGGGCGGATGAGGAATTTCCGGCCGACGATTCGGGACATGGTTTCGACAACATCGGAGACGTGCTGAGCGTTTCGCCGATGTTGCTGGAAAAGTACATGAACGCGGCGAGCCAGATCGTTTCCGAGGCGGTGCCCGATACGCCGCGCGTCCCGGCCGAGCATCTGCTTTTGGGACGACAGTTTGTGCGGTCGCTCCCAACGGACTTGCCGACGACAAAGCCTGCGGATGCCCCAACCACCAAACCTGCCGGCGCTGATGCGCCCACGACCAGGCCGAGCATCACCGGGGACCATTTTTCGCTTTCCTATTACGAGCCGGCGACGGTAAACGGCACGATTGCGCTGGAGCACGCGGGTCATTACACACTGATCCTCGAGATGGTGGTGAAAGGAAAGTACGCGGAGCGCGGATTTGATTACAACAAGTGTGAAGTCACGTTCGAGGCGGATGGCGTCGAGCTGCTCCGCCAGCAGTATGGATGGGATCAAAAAAAGGAATTGCGGTTCGAGTTCCCGGAGAAGTGGGAGGCGGGCGAACATCAGTTCTCGATTTCGCTGAAGCCGATCACGCATGACTTGCCGCACTATGGCGAGCTGGAGATGCAACTGTCGGCGGTGCGCGTGCGCGGCCCGGTGGAAAAGCAATACTGGGTGCGACCGAAAAACTACGAACGATTCTTCGGCCAAGGCGATGAAGGAGCAACAGACCCCGCACGGCGAAAGGTGATCGCCCAAAAGATTCTGAGCGATTTTGCCAGCCGCGCGATGCGCCGGCCGGTAGATGAGGCCACGGTCACTCGGCTCGTGGGCCTCGCCGAGAGTGTTTACGGCGATGGGCAGAAGAGCTTCGAAGCCGGCATTCGCCATGCGATGGTGGCAGTGCTCGCGTCGCCGCGGTTTTTGTTTATCGAGGAGGCGAGCGATCCGGCGGACAAGGATCAGCGATATCCCCGCGTGGATCAGTATACCCTCGCATCGCGGCTGTCGTATTTCCTCTGGTCTTCCCTCCCGGACCAGGAGCTGACCTCGCTGGCGGCCGCGGGAAAGCTGCGCGAGCAATTGCAGGCGCAGATCAGCCGCATGCTGGCCGATCCGCGGTCCGACGCCTTCATTCAAAACTTCACCGGACAATGGCTCCAGGCGCGTGACGTGGAGACGGTGGCGCTGCAGGATTTCCGAATCACGGATCGCGCAACGCTGCGAAAAGCCAGACTCCTGACCGATCGCGACAAAGCCGAAACGCGCAACGCACTGCGGCAGGAGATCGAGCAGTATTTCGCATATGTTGTCCGTGAAGACCGTCCGGTGCTGGAGCTGATCGACAGCAATTACACCTTTGCCAACGAGCGGCTGGCGAATTATTACGGCATCCCGGGCGTTACGGGCTCGGAAATGCGCAAGATCACGCTCCCGGAAGGCAACCCGCGCGGCGGGGTGCTCACGATGGGCGGGATTCTTCGCGTCACGTCCAATCCCACGCGAACCTCGCCAGTGAAGCGCGGGCTGTTTCTGCTGGAGAACGTGATCGGCGCGCCCCCGCCACCGCCGCCCGCCGACATTCCGCCATTAGAGGATGCCGGACGAAAAATTACCGACCATCATCCGACGCTGCGGCAAACGCTGGAGCTTCATCGCGCCAGTCCGCTCTGTGCCTCATGCCACGATCGCATGGATCCGCTGGGGCTGGCGTTCGAGAATTTCAATGCGCTGGGGCTGTGGCGCGAGAGCGATGCGAATCAGCCGATCAACGCGGCGGGTAAGCTGATCACGGGTGAATCGTTTCACGATGTGCGCGAGCTGAAACACACGCTGGCGACGGATCGGAAGCAGGATTTCTACCGCTGTCTTACGGAGAAGCTGCTCACCTATTCCCTGGGCCGCGGACTGGAATATTACGATGTTGAAACCGTGGACCAGATCATCGAGCGGATGGAACGTAATGACGGGCGCTTTAGCGCGCTCTTGAGCGGGATTATCGAATCCGCTCCTTTTCAACGTGAGCGAAGTGTCCAGGAAGTGACCCAGGAAGCATCTGCTCAAGTGAATGGGCAAGTGAAAAACTGATAGGACCGACACCATGAATCGAAGCGAATCACAAAATGAACGCCAGGCGGCACGTCGCGCGAACCTGAGCCGTCGGCATTTCCTCCGCGGCTTGGGCGCATGCGTGGCGCTGCCGGCGTTCGAATCGTTGATCAGTCGCACGACCATCGCGCAGACCGCCGGCGAAGCCGGGGCGCTGGCGAGCACCGCGACAGGCGCGCCGCTGCGGACGGCGTTCGTCTACTTTCCCAACGGCGCGATTCCCGCGCAGTGGTGGCCCAAAGGCGACGGCGCGGATTTTAAGTTCGGCTCGACCCTGGCGCCGCTGGAGCCGCTGAAAGCGCAGTTGCAGGTGATCGGCGGCCTCGACGATCGCAACGCCGACCCCGGCCGCGATGGTTCGGGCGATCATGCCCGCGCCAACGGCACGTTCCTCACCGGCGTGCGCCTCAAGAAAAGCGCCACCGACATTCGCGCCGGCACCTCGATCGATCAGGTGATGGCTCGGGAGATCGGGCATCTCACGCGTTTCCCGTCGCTGGAACTGTCGTGCGATTACATCCGCAAGTCCGGCGCGTGCGATGCGGGATACTCTTGCGCGTACCAGTACAACATTTCGTGGAAAAATGAGAGCACGCCGATGGCGGCGGAGTTCAGTCCACGCCGCGCGTTCGAGCGACTGTTTGGCGAAGGAGAGCACGGCCAGCGCAGGGACAACTTCGCTCGCCGCCAGGCGGAGGAGCGATCGATTCTCGATTTTGTGATGGATGATGCCCGCTCGATGTCGCGGCGGATCAGCCCGCGCGATCGGCAGAAGCTCGACCAATACCTCACCGGCATGCGCGAGATCGAAACGCGAATCCAGGCCTCCGAAAAATTCGGGAAGACCGCCGATCCGAACGTGGAAACGCCGCAGGGCGTGCCCTCCAGCTACGCGGAGCACGTGAAGCTGATGTACGACATCATGCTCCTGGCGTTCCAGACCGATTCGACGCGCGTCGCGACGTTGATGCTGGCGCACGATGGAAGCAATCGACCCTTCGCCGACGAGATCGGCATCCCCGAGGGACATCACGATCTCTCGCACCACAAAAACATTCCCGATCTGGTGGCGAAGGTGGCGCGAATCGATCGATGGTACGTGCAGCAGTTCTCCCGATTCCTGAAAAAGTTGGCAGACACGAAAGACACTGATGGCAATTCGCTCCTGCACAATTCGCAGATCGTCTACGGCTCGGGAAATGCCGACGGCAATCGCCACACCCATCACAATCTGCCGATCCTCCTTGCCGGCGCCGCGGGCGGCGCGTTCACGCCCGGACGTTACGTGAAGGTCAATTCCAGGCCGACGAGCAATTTATTTGTCGAGATGGCTCGCAGTGCCGGATTGGGCAACGTCCAGCGCTTTGGCGATTCAACGGGCGGATTGAGTGAAGTGGGACAGGTGTAGAGGTGCTCAGCCTGATTGGTGGCCGAAACGAGTAGTGACGTAGTGACCCTTTTCTTCTTTGAGATGTCCCTCTCGCCCGCGATATATTGCTTTAGATGGATGCCCGCGCTTCCTGCCCGACCCTTTTTGGGAGGGATTTGCGACGCTATAATGAAATGGACGGCGGCCCCTCATGGCGACAACTCAATCAGCAACCTTTCAAGTTCGCGGCCTCGGTAAAAAGAAGGCCGAAAAACTAGTTGCATGCGCTAAACGCCTTGGCATGACTCCTCAAGGCTACCTGAAGCACCTGCTGGAGGAGGATTTAGCGGTCTCCGATAGGGCGAAGACCCACTCGTTTGAGGAACTGCTTGGGCCGGGCCGGCAAGTGGATGAGGTAGAAGTAGACCGGCTGGTGGAGGAGGGGAAAGTCGATCATCATCGCACCAAGTCAAAGAAGGGCTGGCTGCGTGCCCTCTACCGACTTTCGAGTCATCCTCGACACCGACATAGCTGGCGATCGCCGCTTCGGCAACTCATCTCATCACAACGGGCAAGGATATGCTCGCGCTGATCGGGGGCCGCGATGATGCCTCCAGGCGATTTCGCCAGAGAACCGGGACGCACGTGGCGCGGCCAGAGGATTTCATTCCTCAACATCCGGAGGCGGTGTACCTTTCACGTTAATCAGCATTTTTCAGTAAATGAGAGCGACGCGGCCGTTTACATCCGTGGGGACCTCCAATGGGCTGGAAGACGCGCCGCCCCACACGAAATCGGATAATGGCTCGCGTCACGTTTAATGTTCCATTTTACCGGTCAAATCCTTCGCCTTCAGGCGGAATTGCTTCAGCGGGGCGTTGTCGAGTAGCCTCGGGGCGTGGCCGAGAAAGAATATCGTCAGGGCTCGCATACG
>JANWHF010000348.1 GCA_025450555.1 Tepidisphaeraceae bacterium
CAAAGCCGTCCATCATGTCCAGAAGCTTGAGATAGTTGGTCGTGGCGAGATTGAAGGGGTCGAGTTCGTGTGCCGCGGCAAGCGTGACGCGGGCATCATCTTCGTCGCCACTCTGCGTATACAGAAGTCCAAGGCCATTTCGTGCCGCCGTCCACCACGGCGCGCGCTCGATGGCCTTTTTGTACATGTCGGCGGCGCGTGGATATTGCCTCATCGCGCCAAGCTGCTCGGCCACTTCAAAGTATCCGGTCGCATTATTCGGATCGATCTGCTCGATCTTCTTCAAAATCTCGGCAGTCGTCGCATCCTTTAGCTGAAGTGCATACACCGCCGCCTTGAGACCCAGCGCTTCCAGATTCTTCGGCTGGCTTTGCAGGACCTTATCGACTTCCGCCTCGGCCAATTCGGGCCGGCGCTGGCGAAGCAGATTGCGGGCGTCGAGCAGATCTGCTTCGAATGCGTTGGGATTCACCTGACGAATCAGATCGCTCATCTTGTCGCCGCCGTCGAAATTGAAATTTTCGACGGCCATTCGCCCGGCCAGGTCGAGCGTGTGAATGTCGTTGGGATTGGCTTCGAGTGCGGTTTGAAGTTCTTTGGCGGCATCCTGAGCCTGGTCGTGCGACATGAAATACTCACCCGCCGCCACGTGCGCGGGCCAGTATTCGCGATCGACCGAGTCATAAGCCTTCACAAAAATGTTGAGGATCGTCTTGTTCAGGTCCGGCTTGTTGCGATAGGACTCCGAGAGCGTCGCCTGGCGATCCAGCGCCCGGCCGATCGTCGTCACCAGCTCTGCACTGTCGAAGACTCCGCCGCGCTCGTGATTTTTCCATCGCTCCAGAAAATCCTGAGGCTTCTGCGTGAACCAGTCGTAGGCCTGACGTGCAGTTTTGAAATCACCGACCTTCTCGCAGATCTGCCCAAGCTGGAAATGGCCGGGGATGGAATCGGGGTGATCGCTCAAATGCTGGCGAATGACCTTCAGTGCCTCGTCAGTTTTTCCGGCGGCACTTAGAAGCTCCGCACGTCGCACCTGAATGGCCGGATCATCGGCGATCTGCGCATCGGAAACCGTCTTAATCGCATCATCCAGCTCGCCGACCGCGCGCATCGAGTTCGATTTGATCAGGGCGACCGTGATGGCGTCCTGTTTTGCGCGCGGGTGGATTTTCTCGAGCGTGATCAGCGACTCGCGATAATGACCATGAAAAGCCTGCTGGCGGGCCTTGTCCAGATCGTTGTAGTAGACCGGATACGCCAATTCCGGCAGTCGCTCGGGAGCCAGACGCTCGAAGTATTTCCACGGGGCGGTGCCGCGGACGAAATCATCGTTCGCATCATCGGCAAGGAGGCCGCGATTGAACAGCATCACCGCGAGCAGGATCAGGGTCGTTCGGACTGAATACGACATCCAACCACCTCGAAGATTAGGGGCAATCCGGCGAGAGGTGCCGACCGCTCAGCCAGCGAACCATTATACGCTCTGGCATGCCGCGCACCACTTCAGAAGGGACGGTGGGCACATGGGGCCAATGGTCCGCCGATTGTCGGCGCCGGTGGGCTCCCGTACCATCGTCACCCCAGGAACGGGCGAACAGCCCAAAACGCAGCAATGTCATCTTATCGATTGGGATTTGTCTTCGATTACGAGTTGGGTCACGTCACCCATCAGAAGAATCTCGATCGATTTATTGCTGAGGATCCGTCGGTCCGCCCGGAATGGATCCTTATTCCTCCGCGGACAGGCGATCGATGGGATAAATGCCCGAAGATCAAGAATCATCTTCCTCTTCGCCAGAGTTTACGGGCGCGGCCGGCGAATCGCCGCGCAAACAAGGTTGCTCCGCTCGACGGCATCTATTGCCATACGCAGGTCATGGCGATGCTCGGAACCGGCCTGCCCAGGCGTGTCCCACTCGTCATTTCGCTGGATGCGACGCCGATCGATTTTGCAAAGCTCGGAGCCTATCACGCGGGAGGCAAGCCGATCGACAGTCGCGCAGGCGGCTTGAAATTCCGCTGGGGGCAATGGGCCTTGCGGCGTGCCTCGGCCCTCGTCACATTTTCGGCGTGGTGCAAACGGAGCCTCGTGAAGGACTACGTGATCGAAGAATCGCGCGTGGCGGTGATTCCGCCGGGCGTCGATCTTGATGCGTGGAAACCGGCATCGAAGGCGCCGCTCGAAAATCGACGCGCGCGGCTCCTGTTTGTCGGCGGCGCCTTTGGCCGCAAGGGCGGAAGCTTGGTGCTGGAGGCTTTTACGCAGGGGCTCAGCGAATCGTGCGAGCTCGACATCGTCAGCAATGATGCCCCCGAGAGCAGCCATCCGCGGGTTCGCGTTCATCGTGGCATGACGCCCGGCAGTCCGGAGCTTCGCGCGCTATTCGACCAGGCCGATCTGTTTCTCTTCCCTTCGCTGGGCGATTGCACACCCTGGGCGACGGTCGAGGCGATGGCCAGTGGCCTGCCAGTTGTCGCCACGCCGGTTGGCGGAGTGCCGGAGCAGATCGAAGATGGTGTCAACGGACTGATGGTCCCGCCGGGAAATGCAGTAGCGATTATCGCTGCGGTCAAGGCAGTGATTGAAGATACAACCAAACGGCTGGCGATGGGACGAGCAGGGCGGCTCCGGGCCGAGCAGTGGTTTGATGCGAAGCGAAATTATCGATCGCTGATTTCGCTGCTCAAAGGAGTGGTGGATGCGAGTCGAGAGAAAACCCCACTTCCATCGGCAACCGAATTCGGGCTATCCATTCCGATGGGATGATGAAGAGAAAACTTTCGAAACTGCTCGATCTGATTAGCCGGCGGATTCGCGGGATGCGGGCCGCTGGTGGGAGCGCGTCCTGCTCATTGGGCAAATATGCCGTGCGGGATGCGCTGAGCGCCGGTACTTCACATGGCTTGGTCACCATGCGATCCAGCCGCGCCAATCATCCGCTGGCTGCACGGTCTCACACCAGTGACGGCCAGGTCTTTTATCAGGTCTTCGCGCGACTCGAATACGCGTGCGTGGACGACATGAGTGACGTCTCGCTCATGATCGACTGCGGCGCCAACGTCGGCTACAGCTCGGCCTATTTCCTGAGCCGGTTTCCGGATGCAAAACTGATTGCCGTCGAACCGGATCCCGGCAATTTCAAGATGCTCCTGCACAATCTTGAACCGTTCGGTTCGCGCGTGCGATTGATCCAATCGGGAATCTGGTCGCGTTCCTGCGGGCTGGTCATATCGGAAGAAAAGTACGCGGACGGCCGCGAATGGGCGATTCAAGTTCGCGAAACAAAGCCAGGCGAGACGCCGCAAATGATGGCAGTCGATATGGGTACGCTTCTGCGAGAATCGGGCCAGTCGCGCATTTCGATTCTCAAAATCGACATCGAACGAGCCGAGGCAATCGTCTTTGCAAGCAACTTCGAAAGCTGGATCGGTAAGGTGGACAACCTCGTCATCGAATTGCATGACGAGGAATGCCAGCGGATCTTTTTCAAAGCGGTCGAAGGACAACCCTTTAACATTTCTCATTCCGGCGAGCTGACCGTCTGCCGGCGCAGAAACGCCGCACCACCTTCATCAAACGCGCCTATTGCCCATTAGTCCCAAGTTCAGAGTTGACATCGCCCGCGATGAATCGCTGGAATTCTCCGCCGGCATCTCCGAAGAACATCGGCGTGATCTTCGGCTTGCGCACCTGGCCGCTGATCGCAACCGTCGTCAGATCCCGCTGAATCGCGGCGAGAATGTCATTGATGTCGGCCAGCAGCGGCAGCTTCTTCACTTTGAGTGGCTGAAGCGTACCGACCGCGACGCCGGTGATTGGATTATCCGGCAAATCCCAAACATGCGTGGCGGTTGCCGTCGCGCGAACCTCAACGCCGCGATTGAAATAGCGCAGGTGATTGACGTGGAACGTTCCCCGTTCCAGATGGAAGCGCACGTCACCGGTCCCGATCGGCTTATCCAATCCGACGCCGGCATGCATCATGTTATAGAGGCCGGCAACGACGCTGAAATTGCCGAGGTTCGCATCGCTGAGTTTGACATCTCCATCCAGTACGAGCGGCGAGAGAAACTTTTCGTACTCTGCCGAATGCGAGGCAGGCTCAGTCGCGGCGGCAATCGCCCGTGTGGCGGCCTGCGTCGTGGAAGGCCCGGTCGTGCGCGTCGTCGGCTTGATGGTCGGCCCCTGCGATGGAAAAGCGTAAAGCGCAGCAAAACGCTCGGGCATGGGCGTGGCATAGAGTGCGGTGAAATCGCCGGTCAATCGGCCAGGCATGGCCGCAGCCGTCTTATCAAACGCGTGAACCGCCGTATCCAAATCCAGTCGATCGATGCTGATATTCGCTTGCACCGCCATCGTGCTGTTGGCATGCCTGCCGATGCGGCCCCAGATGCGCACGACGCCATCGTCGAGATGGATGGTGCTGGTTTGATGATCCCCGGTGCCCAGGACGACTCGGTAGCCGCCCTGAGGATCGAGGCTGTCCTTGCCGATGTATCCGATGATCGTCGCGTCGTTGACCGGAATGTTGCGCCAGTGGCCATTGATAAACCTGTTCTGCAACACAAAAGCCAGCGGCTCCAGCGGTCGATTCACTTCAGCCGGCGCAAGACGGAGATTGCCGGTCATCGTGCCGCCCATGTCCTTGAGCTCTGGATAGAAGGTGGTGAGGACTGTCGTATCCAGATTCTCCCAGGTGATCTCCGCCGTGCTGGTGGTGAAGTGGCCTAAATCGAGTCGCGCCTGCCCGTCGGCTCGGCCGCCCAACATGTGGAGATGAATCGCGCGCACATCCACGACGCGATCCCACACACCAGCGTAAACTTCCAGGTCGCCGAGCGGTTTTCCGCCCAAAGTAGCTGCTCCGCTGATGTCCACTCGATGCCCATAGGCGCGAAGTGTTGCCTCCTGCGCATCGGTCGGCTGAGTTGTACCCGTACTGGCCGCCACCGCCGGGCTGGGTCCGGGAATCTGGAGCACCTTCGGCTTCGCCGAAGGCTTTCGCGGCAGCTCAATGCGTAGCTCGGGAATATCGACCGTCACATCGGCATGAAGCTTTGCAGCGGCCACGTCGAGCGGCCATTTGGTGATCTTGATGCTCGTGTCGAGCCGGTAAGGGTTGTTCACGTCTCCGGTAACAGTGATTGTGCCTTGGCCATTTTCGCGCTGGATGTGGACCGGATCGACTTTAATCTGTCCATCTGAAAGCGAGGCCTCGAAGCTCGCCTGATCGAGCAGGTTAAAGCCCATCGCCTGGACCTTATGGAGGCCACCCTTTGCGCTCGCTCCAATTGAATTAGGATCGAACCGCAGGCCCGGCACATGCACATCCAGTTCGCTGTCGAATGTTCCCGAAACATCTTCGACGTTGGCCACCGCGGCCGCATCATGCAGCGCCAGATTTTTGATCGAAAGACCCAGATCGATGTCGTCGGTGTCGAGCAGGTAAGTCCCAGCAAGCTCCCAATCGCCGCCAAGCAGATGCAGTTGATTGGTATGGATGGCCGCCTTATCCGAATCCACATTTCCATCGACAGTCATCACCACCTGTCCGATGTGATATTTCAGCACGTCCACTTCGCGGCCGCTCAAGGTGCCTTTGACCGACAAGTCCAGTGGCATCAATTCCCCCGCGAGGGCAGCATTCCCCTGCACGGTCCCGCGCAAAAGCATCGCGGCTTGCTGAACACCTGTTTCGGGATTGAGCGGTGGTGTATTGGTCAGCGTCAGTGCTGCCTTGACCGGCTTGGGAATGCCGTACGTGTAGGTGCCATTAAGAGAAAGCGTGGTGTCGGCGAAGTGCATGCCGAGGTTGTCCAGATGCGCCAAGGCATGGTCGCCGTGTCCATCGAAGACGAAGCTGAGCAGCGAATCCTTGAGCGGGCGGAATTTCCAGTTGCGTCCCTCGACGTGGAGCGACCAGTTCTCGTCTTTGTCGAAGGTGTATTCCCCATGTCCAGACAGTAAATCCGGAATCGGAAATCCAACTGATTTCAGAGTGAGCTGCGGGACCTTCTTGTCCTGCTCCTGCTTGGGATGCAGGCCACCGGTCAGTGTGAGCCCGTCAAGCTTGAAGGGGATCGCGCGGTGCCATTGAAGCAGGGGAACATCCGCCTTCCAATCCAGATCGGTAAATGAGGTGCCTTTAGCGCCAAGCGCGACGCGCGTTTCCCAGGGTCCGCTGGCGGCGGTCCCGCTGGCGTTGACCTGCGCATCGACAATGGCCTCGTTGGGCAACGGCGCGCTGGCGGCCAGATGGAAATTCCCGTTTGATTTAACTGCCTTTGCCAGGGCCAGCTCGCGCCACTGCGCGCTGAGCTCTCCAGTATGGGCCTTGGGATTGACCGAGCCGTCCACTTTGACCGCGCCGCCGAAAATGTTCAGCAGCAGTTGCTCGAGGCGAAGCTCCGACCCATTGTAGACGATCGATCCCGAAGTCAGTTTGACCTGCGGCACGATGTGCTGCTGCGTTTTGATCAGCAGATTGCCGGGGTTGATGCGGACTTCGCCACCGGTTCTGGAAGCGGTGAGTGTGCCGTAAGCTTCGGTTGGGCCGAACTGAAATTTCTGCACGTCAAGGCGGCCGGCGATACCAGCAGTGCTCATCTGTCCCCGCCAGGTCACGGCAAGATAGAACGCCGGCGGTGAGGCATCCCACGGTTTGATCCAGTCGGCGATGTTCTGAATCCCGACTTCGACCTCGTGCTGCCACATCCCGCCGGGAACCAGACGCCCTTTGATTCCTACGCGCGGCGGCAAATTGGGGTCGGGCTGAATGCGCACGTCATATGCCCATGAAAGGGGAGTCTCTGCGTATCCGTTCAGCTCCAATGGCTGAATCGTCGACGTCCGCTGGCGCTGATCCACCACAATAATGGTTCCATCTACAATTTTTACATTAGGGACTGATGGAGCCGATGATTTGCTTTTGGCCTCGGCCGGCTTTTCACCCAGAGCCGCCGCCACGAGTTTGGCAACTTCCGCCAGGTTCCACTGGCCTGCCTGATCCTGCACGACGTACAACGTCGGCCGATCCAGCTCGATCGCTTTGACGGCAACTCCATTTCCAAGCACCAGTCCAAAGAGCGTGTTGGTATGCACCTTCATCGTCGGGACCTTCAGAAAGGCCTTGTCCGACAAAGGCAGCCCCAGATCGACATCGTGCAACTCGGTATGCCCCAGCCAGCCCGTCGAGAGCGAAGAGGCATTGATCCGAAGCCCCAGGTTCTTTTCGACCTGCCCGATCACGACGCGACGGGGAATGTTGGTCCACAACACGATCTGCACCACGACCGCGATGAGAATCACCAGCACCAGGAGCACCAGCAACGCCCAGGCGAGGCGACGCCATTTGCTTTTCTTTCGAGGCTTTTGAGGTTGATCGGTTGATTCAGCCATTGCACAACGTCAGCTTTTTTAAGCGGCGTGGAAATCATCGAAGCGGTCGTAACTACTTCTGCGTTTGCGCCGGCGGAATATTGCCGATTGTTCGCGGGCCGGTACCCAGGATCCAGTAATCCTCGCGCGCCGTTCGTCCGACGAATGGCCCGGAAACAGCCAGGAGTTCGCCGGTGTTGGTCCAGTATGCGACGAATGCAACACTCGCCCAGCCATACTGCTTGGTGCTCTTGAGGATCGACAGGTCCGGCGTTGAAATTGGGATTCCACTGGTGGCAATCGACGGAATCGCGGTGGCAGGAACACCCAGCAGGAACTCGATGCGGTTGACGCTTAATCCGCCGCTGCGGACTTCGAGAACCACCTCAGCCTTGTCTCGGCTATCCACAAGCCGAACACCCGATCCAAGCAACTTGGCGCGGAGCTCGCCGATCAGAAACAGATATTCAATCGGCGGCTGGCCCGATATCGCCTGCTGCAACCCACCAAAGGCGGCAGTGGGCTTGGTCGTGGCAATCAGATATTGCGTATCGACGTAGACCGACCGATCTCGCAGCGCATCGGTCGAAAGCTGCGCGACGGCCGACTCCGCGGCGCCGGTCATCAGGAATTCCTCGTCGGCTGTCTCCGTCGGATCGGTCACGCGAATGGAGGTGCAGGATGTTGCGAAGGCGCAAGAAACCAGCAACGCAAGGCTGAGCCTAGCGCTTCGCAGAAATCGATTGCAAAACGTCACATCAAAAAGTGCGGCGTGCTTCATCAAAGTTGCGGTGTTCCTTCTGTGACAGGTTCAATTACAGCCACGTCATTCGGCTGTGGCGGCAGCCATCAAGCGGACTCTAACGCCACCCTCGCCGGACAGGCAACGTCAATTTGCCGGACACAACATTGTCGTTTCGGACTGGCTGGATCGCTGACGTCCACGTTGGCCCTGAAGAGCCGTCGTGGACGTCCGCGTTCCCAATCACCCCTCCACTCGCTCTTAGCTTTCGCTCCCCGAATTTTCTGCCTTCTCATCAACATCCGGATTCCGTTTCGCATTCGCCGGCTCATCCTGGCCATGTCCCAGGGGCCTTTGAACGATTGAAGGCTCGCCGCTTTCGAGTGCTTCAGTCGGCGAATCGCTTACCCGGCCTTGTTTGAGGTCCTCTTTTCCGTCACGTTTTGAAAATTGATTTTGCGAAACCATATCGTTCTCCCAAAAGAGCTGTCCAATTCATCTCTGAAACTGAAATGCAAGCGCCGCGCCACAGCCGCAGCCGGCAGGCTGGACAA
>JANWHF010000349.1 GCA_025450555.1 Tepidisphaeraceae bacterium
AACTGCTCACCATCGCCCCAGTTTCGCGATCGCCGCGTCGCGCGCGTTGTTTTGCTGGGTCATCTCCGCCAGCACATTGTTAATGTGCTGGATGGCGTTGTCGCGCGCGGTGTTGTGGCGCGTCATGTCGGCCAGAATTCGCTCCAGATAATCGTGATGCTCCGTGATGTCATGATTGAGCTTCAGGAACTGCTGGTGCTGGCGCATGATCGGCCCCAGAAGCGTCAACGGAAGATCGGCCGGCGGCTGAAGATCGAAAATCCTGGGCGAAAGTGGATCAGAATTTTCGCTGCCGTCGAGGTACTCCGACATGAATACGTCGCCGCTGGCGATCATCTGATCGATCGGCATGTGCGTCAGGCAGAGGCGCTGATCGAAGGCACATTCCCAGCCGCAGCCGAAGCAGCCCAGCGGCATGCGAATAGCCGCCGTTCGTTTTCCGACCGGCAGAAAGCGGCGCGGATCGGAGCCGGCGCCGAAGCGACCGATCGTTCCGCCGCCGAAGACTCCCAGCGTCGGACGGTTCAAGGCGGCGGCAATGTGCATCGGGCCGGTGTCAGCGCCGATGTAGCCGCTTGCCATCTCCAGGACGCCGGCAAGTAATCCGGGCCGATTGCCCAGCAAGATTAACCTTTTGATCTCATGCGAAAGTCCAGCGGCAGCGATGGCCTCCAGCGCAGGCGCATCGGTTTCACTCCCCAGCAGAACGACGTCGCGCCGCTGCGCCAGATGTGCGGCCCAGCGCGCCCAGGCGCCGGCAGGCAGGCTTCGCAGCAGCCCGTCACCCGAGCTGGGAAACAGCACCAACGGCGCCTTGCCGGGAGGAAATCCGCTGTCGCTCCAGAAGGCCGCCGCCGCGTTGCGATCCTCCACGTGCATGTGAACCATTGGAAGATGCGGAGCCGGGTCGATGCCAAGCGATGAAAGCATCGCGTGATATTTTTTCACTTCCGGCCATTCGTAGCTGGTTTTGACCAGTTCCCAGCCTTGCGGCTTTGGCAGGCCTAAACGCTCGCGAATCGGTCGATTGGCGATATTGAGGCCGGTGCAATTCTCGAAGGCAATCACGCGCGGCACGCCGCACAGCATCGCCAGCAGCTCGGCGGCCCAGGCGCGGTTGTATTCCGAAAGGATCATCAGATCCGGATGAAGATCGCGCGAGACCTCGCGAAGCAGATCGGCAACCTGGTCTTCCTTGCCCTGCACTGGCGCGTAAGAATCAAACCCCAGCGAAATCACCTGCACCCACGCCGGCAGGATCTGATGAAGCCCAATGAGTTTCGGGCGCACCAGCAGCAGGATGCGCGTTTCGGGCCATCGCGCATGCAGGCCCGACAGCAACGTCGAGCCGAGCACGGCATCGCCCAATCCATCCAGCCGCGAAACCAGAATCGTGTGCGGAGAAGTCTGTTCGCCAGGTGCTTGATCCATGTGGGGGTGCATCATACGCATGGAAAAAAGTCAATCCAGATCGGGAATTGGAGGAGTTCACGAGGTAGCATTGAGTGGGAAAGCAAACGCAGATTTTGCACCAAAGCGAGGTCTTCCCTTTTAGCCGCCCCGCCTGCGGGGCGCGTCCATTGGCGCGGAAACAAGCGCGGTCAAAGAGCGTCGAGATGCATTTCATTTAAGATCGAGAACTGCGCGGCGCGGGACGTCAACCAAACGCGCCCCACAGGTGGGGCGGCTAAAAGGGGGAACTACCGCGGTGTTCGCGGTACTCCAGAATTCTGCTGCGCCAAAATCGACATCGCCGTCTTGAGCTGGTTGACCGTTTCGTCGCGGGTGCGATTCTGGCGGGCCATTTCGGAGAGGATGTTGGTGATGCTGCTGAGGGCGTCGCCCATTTCCGAGACGCGCCCCTGACGATCCGCATTGACCCGGGCCATGAAATCCTGGTGATCGCGCACTTCCTTCTGGAACTGGTGCATCGAGCGATGCATGCGCATGATGGGCCCCAGCATCATGACCGGCAAATCAGCCGCCGCGGGAAGATCGTAGACATCGGGCGCGGCCGCTTCGTGAAAAGTATTGGTGGCGCGATAGCGCGCGACAAATTCGTCTCCGGTGGCAAGAAGCAGTTCGATGGGCATGTGCGACAGGCAGAGCCGCGAATCGAAGGGGCAGTCCCAATCGCACCCGTAGCAGGAGATGGGCATGCGGACAGCCGCCGCTTTTCGCCCAATGGGCAGATAGCGCTGCCCGCGATCGCCGCCGCCAAAGATTCCGAGCGTCGGTCTTCCCAGTGCCGCGGCAATGTGCATTGGCCCGCCATCTGACCCGATGAAGGCGGATGTGGTTTCGATCAGGGCAGTGAGCGTTCCAAGATGGTCATTGGGTAGAACAATGTGCTTCACCTGCGGCGGCAGATCGCCGGCCGCGATCGCGTCGATTGCGTTTTTGTCGATCTCGCTGCCGACGATCAGGACCGAATGCTGCTGGCTCAAATGCGCCGCCCATCGCGACCAGACCGCCGGCACGAGCGTACGCGAAAGATCGGGCCCGCGCCCGGGGAAAAGCAGGATCGTCTCCGGTCCTTTCAGCCCTGTGTCCGCCCAGATCTTGTCGGCGGCATTCTGGTCCTGCGTGCGCAAGACGAGCCCGCCGGGCAGAAAAGCATTCGGCTCCAGCCCCAGCGCTTCGAGCATCGCGCGATATTTTTCGATCTCAGGCTGATGCGGATAAACCGCGAGCCGCTGCCAGGGCTCCGACATGTCCACTTCCAGCGCATCAGCCACGGCTCGATTGGCCGGGTTCATGCCGCTGGGACCATTAAAAGCGACGATGAGGTCGGAGCTGGCCATGTTGGCCAGGACTTCGCTCGCCCAGACACGATCGAATTCGGCCAGCAGCGTGATGTCGGCCTGGCAATCTTCAGAAATGGCCCGAAGCTGCTCGGCCAGCATCTCTTCGCGCCCGGCCACCGGTTCGCGCGGATCAAAGGTCAGCGGAATGACTCGCACCCACTTGGGCAGGACATTACTGACTGCCGCCATCTGCGGTCGAACGAGCATTTTGATATAGGCGCCCGGCCAGCGCCGATGCAGGCCCGATAACATCATCGTTCCCAGCACGATATCGGAGAGCCCATCGAGCTGAGTGATCAGGATGGTGTTGATGGCTTGGGGAAACAGTGAAGGGTCGAGCATGGGGCCTCGAGGTTACGGGGATTCTTTGGCGAACTTGGCCGATAGATAAAAACGAACCGACCTGTCATCGAGCGATTACACGGCAAGCATCGAACCTTATGTCGGACAACTCATCGCCTTATCTCAGCATTATTGTGCCGGCTTACAACGAGTCGGCAACGATTGCCGGCACGTTATCGAAGGTCAAGACGTTTCTCGATGCCCAAACGTACGGCTATCAAGTCATCGTTTGTGCCGACGGAACCGATGGCACCCGCGAGCGAGCCGCCGAGTTTGCGGGAAACGACCCGCGATGGATTGTACTCGGATCTCCTGAGCGTGGCGGCAAGGGAAAAGCCGTGCGACAAGGCTTTTTCCGTGCCGAGGGTCAAATCATCGGATTTATCGATGCCGACTATAAAACGCCGATCGAAGAACTCAAAAAACTGCTGCCGTATCTGGAGGGTGGTGCCGATGTTGTGATCGGATCGCGACGCATGGGTGAGGCGCAGATCCAGGTGCCGCAGCCGTTGTATCGGAGATGGGGATCGCGGGCGTTCGGCGCGGTGATGCGGCAGATGATCGGCCTCCAGGGGATCGGGGATACGCAGTGCGGGTTTAAATTTTTCAGGCGCGAAGCCGGCAAGCGGCTTTTCTCGATGCAGCGGGTCGATGGGTACATGTTCGACGTGGAAATCCTCCGCCTGGCGCGGCTGCTGAACCTGCGCATTCAGGAAGTCGGCGTCTGCTGGCGCGACGATGGCGATAGCCGATATAACCCGATTATCGGAACCTGGAAAAACGCCCGCGATCTGCTGAGGATTCGGGGGATGGAATATGATCTGACTGTACAGACGCCACCATCAAGCACCGGAGTACGCCAAGCTGCATGAAATGCGCATCGGGTCCTCACGTCCGAAAATAAAGGGGCGATCGAAGATTCATTTCGGTTGATCGTGAACGCCGACTCCATCAGGCCTGCGTGAAGTAAATAGCGCAGCCTGACCTATGACAGTAGCGGCGAATTCAATTCCATCCCTATCCCATGAGGCGTCCCCCCGTCGCGCGCGCCGAAGCGCGGCGGCCGCAGAACTGCTGTGCATTCTCCCGGCATTCGCGATTTGCCTGTTAGTCTGCTTCTGGTTCATCACCTGGGGTAGCGGGCATCTCTTCGTCTTCGATCGATTCGGCAACTACTACGACGCCCAGGCGCGGGCGATGCTGCATGGGCATCTTAATGTGCCGCCGGAGGCGATCGGATATGAGGCCTTCGAGCGGGACGGGAAATTCTACGGGTATTTTGGAATTATGCCGGCGCTGCTTCGTGTGCCATTGCTGCTACTCGCTCCGCAGATGGATGGCATGTGGAGCCGGCTGGCGATGCTGGTGGCCTGCTCCCTGAATCTGGTTTATGCGAAACGCCTGCTGACATTGGCCCGAGGGAGGCGTGAAAAAGCTTCATCTCTCAATTATTGGTGGCATGACTCGCTGTTTCTGCTCGCCGTCGGCATCGGATCGACGAATCTCTTCATCATCAGCCGATCCTTCACCTTTCATGAAGCGATCATGTGGGGAAGTACCTTTGCCCTGATGGCCGGGTATTACCTGATTCGGTACCTTCAGGCCGGTCAGATTGCAGCGATCACCTTGGCGGGTTTATTCGCTTTGCTCGCATTCCTGGCGCGTCCGACGGCTGGTGCCGGGGCCATTCTCGCAGTTGGAATTATGGGCCTTTATCTGCTCTATCAATCGATTCGCTTGCATTCGCGTCTCAATGCGGTGGGCGGTCTGCTGGCTTGCGGCATCATCGCCTGCGGGATCGGCATCTTCTCCGGCATCAATTATGCCAAATTTGGTACGTTCCAAGGTGTGCCGCTCAAGTACTACCTGCCTTACGCCATGGAACCCCAGCGGATGGAATTGACCGGTGGCAGCCAGATTCATCTGGCAAATCTGCCAACAGGAATTGCAACTTATTTTGGCGTCGCGGGTTTCGATACGAATCACGCGTTTCCCTGGATTTATTTGACCCAGCGAGTCGCGGTCTTACCCGGCGCGGCAATCGACATTGTCGAGCCGCATTCGAGCATTCCCGTAAGCATGCCGGCACTCTTTCTGCTGGCCTGCTTCGGCGGGCTCGCGATCGCACGTAAGGGAAACTCGGCGGCCAGCGCGGCCCATCTTCCAGCAGCAGGATTGCTCATCGGAGCCAGCGTTGTGCTGGTGACGGTCGGAATCACCCAACGCTATTTGCATGATTTCTTTCCGGTGCTCGTCTTGGCCGGGGCGTTTGGGATGGCCGAGCTGGAAAGACGCAAGGGAAGCGCTCATTCCCGGGTTTTCCGAAGCACCATCTTGACGTTACTGGTGCTCCTCAGCATTGGTATCAACTGTGCCTTCGCCTTTGATTATCAGGCGGAAATTGCCAATAGCGCCCCGCCGGGACAGCACCAGCGGCTGGAGCGCATCCGCGCGATGTTTGGAGAGGGGGGATTGCGATGAACCGCTATTTCATCACCGGCGGCGCGGGTTTCATCGGCAGCAATCTCGCCGATCGGTTGCTTGCGCTGGGACATTGCGTCACCGTTTACGACAATTTCTCAACCGGGCAGCGCTGGTTTATCGAGTCTTCTCTATCGCAGCCGAATTTCCGGCTGGTCGAGGGCGATACGCTCGACGCGTCATCGCTGGAGCGCGCCATCGAAGGGCATGACTGGGTCTTCCATCTCGCGGCAAACGCCGATGTACGATTTGGCACCGACCATCCATCGCGCGATCTGCAGCAGAATACCATTGCCACCCACAACGTGCTGGAGGCGATGCGGAAGACCGGCATCAAGCAAATTGCCTTCTCATCGACGGGCTCCGTTTACGGCGAGCCCACCGTCTTTCCGACGCCGGAGGATTGTCCATTTCCGGTGCAGACTTCACTGTACGCGGCCAGCAAGTTGGCCGGTGAAGGTCTAATCAGCGCCTACTGCGCCGGTTTTGGCTTCAAAGCCTGCATCTTTCGCTTCGTATCCATCCTCGGCGAGCGCTATTCGCACGGGCATGTGTTTGATTTTCTGCGAAAGCTCAAAGCCGATCCCGCCCGCATCGAAGTGCTCGGCAATGGCAAGCAGCGCAAGAGCTATCTGTACGTTCAGGATTGCATCAGCGCGATGCTCCATGCGATGGAACGCATCGACGCAGGCGTGCATGTTTTTAATCTCGGTGCGCCGGAATATTGCACGGTCGATCAGTCGCTTTCATGGATCTGCGAGCGCATCGGCCTTCAGCCTCGGCGCGACTATTCCGGCGGCGAGCGCGGATGGATCGGCGACAGCCGGTTCATTTACCTCGATACGACGCGCATCACGCAGCTTGGCTGGAAGCCGCAAATCAGTATTCGCCAGGCGGTGATCAAGACGGTCGATTATCTGCAGGCCAATCCGTGGCTGTTCGAGGCGCGATGAGAGATGAGGTTGCGATGAAACAATCACTGGCTGGAAAAGTCGCCTTGGTGACCGGCGCTTCGCGCGGCCTGGGGTTGGAGATCGCTCTGCGCCTCGCGGCTGATGGAGCATCGTTGGCGCTTGCCGCGCGCGATCTCGAAGCGCTGGAATCGGCGGCCAAGCAGATCATGGCGTGCTATCCAAATGCTACGCCGGTTCGGGTGTTTCGGGCTGATTTGACAGTGCAACGCGAAGTGGATGCCTTGGCCGGCTGGGCGCTGGAACAGTGGTCGGCGATCGACATTCTGATCAACAACGCGGCGATTCAGGGGCCGATCGGGTCCTTCGAGCAGGCCGACTGGTCGCAATGGAAGGCCGTTTTTGATGTGAATGTCTTTGCGCCGGCCCGCCTCGCGCAGCGACTGGTGCCAACCATGCGCCGCCAGCGCGGCGGGAAGATCATCAATATCTCCGGCGGCGGCGCGACATCGCCCAGGCCCGATTTCTCGGCTTAT
>JANWHF010000350.1 GCA_025450555.1 Tepidisphaeraceae bacterium
GCTGAAGAATTCCATATCCACCGTCGCGTCAATCCCCAGCCGGCGCGCCTGCCAGGCGCCTTTAAGCAAATCCCAGAAAAGCAGCAGCGGCTTTTTCGTGCGAATCACAATTACATTTTCAGGTGGCACCAGTTCCAGCAGGTCCAGGATGAAGCGATTTTCCTGAAAGACCCAGAAATAAACATTCTCCCGCCCGACGCGCTCAACTGCCCGACGGATCGCGCGGTATGCCAGCACCGTCGCTCCCTGCTCGATCATCTTGATCAGCAGGATTTTCTTTACTGGAGGAAGTTCTTTGGATGGCGCGATGAGATTAGCGAATCGGCGCAGCACCGTCAGGATGAAGCAGGCGGGCTTGCCCACCCAGGCGTCGATTCGGCGGATGGCGTGAGGGTTCATCAGGATCGCTCGAAAATCTTCAACATGTTCGACAGGTCATCGGCTCAGCATCTCGGCGCTGCGCGTTTTCCCCCGGCCGGGGCCGGGTCGCTTAATCAACGGAAGCGTCTGCGCATGGGTGAATCCAAATTCTTCCATGAACTGCGGCAGATGCCCGCCGACAAACAGCACGCGATCGAGCTTCGCGTATTCGGGACGGCCATGGTCGAAATAGTCGAACGCCGTCGGCCGCGAGCCCACACCCTCGCACCAGACGTCGGGCTCCCCCGGCATATAAAACGCCGCCTCGCCCGCATCCTGATGCCGGTTGCAAACCACTTGCGCGCCTTGCGCCCGCTGCGAAACCTGCTGGCCAAATTCCCGCCAGCCGGACAAATCGGTGATGCTGTGCGGCAGCGGCACGTGCAGCCGTGCCAGCAGATTGACCATCCGCGGCACGGCCAGCAGATGCATGGCAATCAACATGATCAGGGCGACTTTGCATCCTTCGCGCGCCCAGTGTACCCGATTGCCGGCCCAGTTTTCAGCCAGGTAAGCGCCGATCAGGATGCTCAGTGGAAAGTAGGCAAACGCCGGCCAGTTCGGCTCGCCATGCGATCGCGTTGCCGCCCAGGCAAAAAAGGCCAGCGGCAACGTCCCGCACCATAGAAGAACGCCATGGGCCTCGCTGAGGCGCGGATATCGCCGCCAATTGACCAGCAGCACCGCCAGGGTCAGCAGAAACAGCACCGGCGTCCAGACCATCGCCTGGCCACCGAGAAATTCCAATAACCCCATTGCTCTACGGCCGAGCGCATCCAGCGCCCCCGTCGCGCCGGCCGTGAGTCCTTCATCGGCCCCATGATGAAGCTGAAATGCGAACGACGCCCAATGATGCTTCGCATTCCAATAAATGTCGGGCGAAAAAATCAGCAGCGCGATGATGCCCGAAAGATAGATCCATGGCCGCCGAAAATGGCGTAAACCGCGGCTGGAGGTCAGCATCGCCAGGCACACCGCCGCCGGCAGCAGAACGGCGGTGTATTTAGAGACCATCGCCAGACCGCTGCAGATTCCAAACAGGATCCACAGACCCGCCGCGCGATTCCGGCCGTCAGGTTCTTCAAATTCATCATCTGCGCGTGCGATCATCACAGCGCAGGCAAGCCCGCATACCGAAAAGAAAACCGCAGGCGTATCAGGCGTGAAAATCAACCCCAGCACAGCCAGCAGCGGGCTGACGACCCACATCATCGCCACGTATCCCGTCGCTCGCGCGTCGCCCAATACTCGCCGCGCTAGAGCGACCAGAATCGCCATCGCTCCCAGCGACATCAGCACCGCCGGCAGGCGGACGCCAAGCTCGGTGTTTCCCAGGAGCCGGGTCGAGAGCCACATCAGCACCGCGATCATCGGCGGATGATCGAAATACCCGGGAGCCAGATGCCGGGTCCAAGTCCAGTAAAAGGCTTCATCCGGAACGAGATCAACCTTCGCCGCCATCAAGACGCGCAACACCAGCAGCACCGCCAGCAACGGCCACCACCACACAAGCACCCGGCGTGCGCCGCCTTCCCTGGCGCCCCTTTGACTGACGGCAAGCTCACTCATGATGCATTCAAACCCGACGAGCTGTCGGGAAGATCAAACCATTCTCCAAAATCGCGCCGCAGTTCGTGCAAGCCCGCGCGACCAGCCATTATGCGGGCGATGGAAATGAACGCCAGTGCGAAGTGCGCTGCGTTTACTCGTTCGATTGATCTCGAATCATCGCCGCATTTGTTCGGCCTTTTCCAGTATCTCTTCGATGGTTCGATCAAGCTTCGCGGTTGGCCAAGCGGCGGCCTTTTGGCTCTTACGGTAGGTGGAAACGATTTCGGCACGAACGGCCTGGCCTTCATCCTCAGTCAGCCGCTTGAGCCACGTGGTTTTTGCCTCGTCCGGCTGGCCTTCGAGCCATTGATCGAAGTCGTTCCTGGACTGAACGCGCTGGGCGAGCGGAGGCGCGCCCTGAGCAGCTGCGGAAAGCAGCGCCTTGTCAATCCCATAAAAATCTGCGAACGCCTTCTGAGCGGGGGTTAGTTTATTCAGGCCGGCGGGGATCGGTCCGTCGCTTTCTCCGGCCGGATCATGATTCATGTCCGACGCGATGGCCAGGTGGGCCAGATAAAGCGGACGCAGGTCGCCTCCCAGAATCTCGCCGCGCAAGGGAAGCAACTCCTCCATCAACTCGGCCGGCGCCCATACATCATCCAGATGGCCGGGCTCCAGACTTAAATCCAACGTGAGGATGCCGCTTAACTGGCCGCGTTTATCCTTCGTGAAGCATAACTGTTCATCGATCAGGTATTCCTTGGCCTCCGCTGGCAGTTCCGGCACCCGGATCATTAGCTTCCGAATGCCAAAGTTCGCGTAATGAAGGTGAAAGTCATACCCCAGGCGGAGCATCTCGACCGCGTTGCCATGGAAGTCGCCAAAGTGGTACTCGTTGTCGAATGCCCATTCAGTAATTTCCGCCCGCGTCGATTGCTCGCGCATGTATTTCAAGTTCTGTTTCGACACCGGCGCGTCGATCGCTCGAAATGCAACATATTGAAATTCGCTCATGGCGATGTCCTTCAGATGGAATTTACGTTCCATCGAGGATAATTAAAATAGCTTTGAAACCTCCCTCGTCAGAGACCACCGATCGGACATAGTCCCATGAAAAAACCAAAGCGCAAGCTCACGGCTGCCGCAAGAAAAGCTCGCCGCGAGCGAAAGCGCAAATACATGATCATCTTCGTGAACGGTAAACAGAAGCGCGTTCCGCGCGAGCCTCTGATCGACGGTCTACCGGTCGATGAGTTTATCGCTCGCAATGCGGACCCGATCTGGCTGCACGAAAATGGCCTCTGGCATCTCATGCCAGATGAAACGTAAGCCTTTAGTAATAGGCGCCGGCCAACGCTGAAGAGCCAACCGGAGTTTTCCCATGTCTGAACACAAAGCAACCATCCGCTGGCAGCATTCGGGCGGCGAATTTCTGAAGGGGAAATACTCGCGCGTGCATAGCTGGACATTTGACGGCGGCTTGACGGTGCCAGCCGCGCCGGCACCGGCGAATGTGCCGGTGGCCTTTGGCAACCCCGCCAATGTCGATCCTGAAGAGGCGCTTGTTGCGGCCCTCTCGAGCTGCCACATGCTTACATTTCTGTTTGTGGCCTATCGAGCAGGGTTTGCCGTCGAATCGTACGAAGACGAGGCGGTAGGGCAGATGGAAAAGAATGAACGGGGAGCGTCCTGGATCAGCAAGGTGACGCTCCATCCCGAGATCGTCTACGGCCCGCCCAAGTCGCCCACACGCGCGGAAGAGGCAGAGCTTCATCACCACGCCCACGAACAGTGCATCATTGCCAACTCCGTCAAAACCGACGTGGTGGTCCATGGAGGCTGATTTCATCGCCCCTTCGCGCTCGCGAAATATTCCTGCAGGGGGCGCACGCCCCATTCCTCTTTCTGCATCGCCAGGATTGCTCGCGCGGCGGCGTGCGCTCCGGTAATCGTCGTAACGATCGGCACTTTGTTCAGCACCGCCATCGCGCGGATTTTTCCTTCATCCGTCTGCGGCCCTTTGGTGGTGGGCGTGTTGATGATGAGCTGGACTTTGCCGTTCTTGATCTGGTCCTGGATGTTGGGGCGTCCTTCGCGAAGCTTGGGAATGCGCGTCGTTGGCACATCGTTTTTGCTCAACACCTCATGCGTGCCGGCGGTCGCGAGAATCTGGAAGCCGGCATCGGCCAGCATCTTTGCCACCGGCACGACCGCTTCCTTGTCGCCGTTGCGCACTGAGATGAACACCGACCCGCGCGTCGGCAAAACTGAACCCGCGGCGATCTGCGCCTTGGCGTAAGCGAGTGGGAAACTCTGGTCGATGCCCATCACTTCGCCGGTGCTGCGCATCTCGGGGCCGAGGATGACATCGACGCCGGGGAATTTGCTGAAGGGGAAAACCACTTCCTTGACAGACACATGCTTTGGATCGGGCTGTTCCGTGATCCCCAGCTCCGCGAGCGATTTGCCCGCCATTACCTTGGCGGCGATTTTCGCCCAGGGGATGCCGGTGGCTTTGCTGACAAACGGCACCGTCCGCGAGGCGCGGGGGTTCACTTCGATGACATAAATTTCGCCGTCCTTGATGGCATATTGCACGTTCATGAGCCCGCGCACGCGAAGCGCTTTGGCCAGGCCTCGCGTCTGCTCTTTGAGACGTTGGACGATGTCGGCTGATAGCGAATAGGGCGGCAGCGAGCAGGCGGAATCTCCCGAATGAATGCCCGCCTCTTCGATATGCTCCATGACGCCGATGACGATCGCCTGACCAGTATTGCCGGACGCGACCGGATCAAAATCGGCCAGGCAATCGACATCCACTTCCGTTGCCGCGTCGAGGAACTTATCGACCAGGATCGGCGCATCGGCAATCGTCGAAGCTTCGACAGCGTTGGCCATGTAATAATTGAGCTGATTCTCGTCCGAGACGATTTCCATCGCCCGGCCGCCCAGCACAAAGCTCGGGCGAACGAGAACCGGATAGCCGATCTCCTTGGCGATCTGCCGGGCCTCGGCGACGCTTCGCGCGATGCCGTTGGCCGGCTGCTTGAGATTGAGCTTTTGCAGGAGCGACCGGAATTGCTCGCGGTCGCCCGCCGCATCGAGCGATTCGACGGAAGTACCCAGGATCGGCACGCCCGCTTCCATCAAGCCGCGAGCAAGATTCAAAGGCGTCTGGCCGCCGAACTGGACGATGACGCCTTTAACGAGATTCTTTCCGGTCGGTGCGTTTCCGGGCTTGGCGAAGGGGCCGCCGTTGAGGCGCTCGCAGATGTTCAGCACATCTTCGTGCGTCAGCGGCTCAAAGAAGAGCAGATCGCTCGTGTCGTAATCGGTGGAAACGGTTTCCGGATTGGAATTAATCATCACCGATTCCAAGCCCAGCTCCCGCGCCGCAAAAGCCGCCTGCACGCAGCAGTAGTCAAACTCAATTCCCTGGCCGATGCGATTCGGCCCGCCGCCGATGATGACGATTTTGGGTCTGTCGGTGAGGCGGATTTCATCCTCAATGACGCGTTCACCGTTTACGCTCATCGGGGTTTCATAAGTCGAATAGTAATATGGAGTAGATGCTTCGAATTCGGCGGCGCAGGTGTCCACAAGTTTGTACACCGGCTGGACGTCGTCTAACTTGCGAAGGTGACGAGCCATCTTAGGGGATTGGTCCCAGATGGCCGCCAGCTGCACATCGCTGTATCCCCACGCCTTTGCGCGCCTGAGGAGAGCCTCGCCATCCGACCGGTTCTTGGGATTATGATTGTCCCAATGCTCAAGTTCTTCCGCCAGCTCATCCTCAAAATCCACCAACTGCTTCATCTGCGCCAAAAACCATGGATCGATCTTCGTCAGCTCATAAATCTGATCTATCGTCCAGCCCATTTTCATGGCGTAGCGGATGTAATAGAGGCGTCCCTGACTTGGGACGGAGAGCTTTCGTCGCAGCTTGGCTTCGGGGATCGGCCATTCATGATCGAGTGATTCGCCCTGCGTGGTCTTGTCGCTGTTGTCGGCGGCGGCGGTCGTTTGCGCGGGCTCGACTTCGGCACGAGCCGTGGGGGGAAGCGAGGCGCTCTTGGTCGTCGCGCCGGATTCTTTGGCCAGGCGCTGGGCATTGAGCCATTTGTCGTATTTGTCCAGGCCAAAGCCGAAGCGCTTGACCTCCATGCTGCGGATGCCTTTCTGCAAGGCTTCCTTGAAGGTTCGGCCAATGGCCATTGCTTCGCCGACGCTTTTCATCTGCGTGGTGAGCGTTTCATCCGCATCGGGGAATTTCTCGAAGGTCCAGCGCGGGATCTTGATCACGCAGTAATCGATCGTCGGCTCGAAGCAGGCAGAGGTGTACAGCTCATATTTTCCGTCACCGGCGTTGCCCTTGCGCGTGGTGATGTAATTGGGCAGCTCGTCGAGCGTGTAGCCCACGGCAAGCTTGGCCGCGAGCTTGGCGATGGGGTAACCGGTCGCTTTGGACGCGAGCGCGGATGATCGCGACACGCGCGGATTCATTTCGACGACGATCATGTCGCCGTTTTCAGGGTTGATCGCAAATTGGATATTGCTGCCGCCCGTTTCGACGCCCACCGCGCGGATGACCGCGATGCTGGCATCGCGCATGCGCTGATATTCCTTGTCGGTCAGCGTCTGGATGGGGGCGACGGTGATGGAATCGCCGGTGTGGACGCCCATCGGGTCGACGTTTTCGATGGAGCAGATGATGACGACGTTGTCGTTTTTGTCGCGCATCACCTCCATCTCGAATTCTTTCCAGCCGATCACGCTCTGCTCGATGAGCACTTCATTGACCGGGGAGGCATCGATGCCGCGCTGAACGATGGTTTCAAATTCCTCGATGTTGTAGGCGATGCCGCCGCCCGTGCCGCCAAGCGTAAAAGCCGGCCGGATGATCAGCGGCAGGCCGATGTCCTCCAGGACTTTTCGCGCCTCCTCCATGTTGTGAACGACGCCGCTGCGCGGAACTTTCAGGCCGATCTTGATCATCAGGTCTTTGAAGACCTGCCGATCTTCGCCGCGAAAGATGGCCTGGCGATTGGCGCCGATCATCTGCACGCCATAGCGCGTGAAGATGCCGCGGTCATAGCAGGACATGGCGGTGTTCAAACCCGTCTGGCCGCCCAGCGTAGGGAGCACGGCATCGACTGGCTTGGGCCCTTCCGATTCGAGCTTCAGGATCTTCTCGACTGCCTCCGGAGTGATCGGCTCGATGTAAGTCGCATCCGCGAACTCCGGATCAGTCATAATCGTGGCGGGATTGGAGTTGATAAGAACGACGCGGTACCCCTCCTCTTTCAGTGCCCGGCAAGCCTGCACGCCTGAATAGTCAAACTCGCAGCCCTGACCGATGACGATGGGTCCTGAACCGATGATGAGGATGGATTGAATGTCGGTGCGTCGTGGCATTGTAAAAAATCTTCCCGGCCAAAATTCGCACGAGTGTACAGGGGACGGGAGGGAATTCAAAACCGAAGCAACGAAGATCGAAAAGCAGCGTCGAATTGCCCAATTCCAATGATTCGGCGCGCGAATTTCGGATGTCGAACCAACCCTGCGCCCTGCGTCGCTGGAAATCCGTACCGCTTGCGATACAGTTTCTCACCTGGAGGCGCGCTCAATGAAAAAGAACTGGATCGTTGCAATGGTGGCTGTCGTGCTGATCAGCGGCTGCAGCAGCGTTTATTACAGCGTCTGGGAGAAGCTCGGGTACGAGAAACGCGACATCCTCGTTTCGCGCGTGCAGAAGGCGCGCGACAGCGAAGAGGCGGCCAAGCAGCAGTTCAAGACGACTTACCAGCGGTTCCAGGATCTGACCCATTACAACGGCGGCGATCTTGAAGCGGAGTACAACAAGATCGACGCGGCTTACCAATCGGCCAAGGAACGGGCCGACGCGGTGCACGAGCACATTAATTCGGTGGACAAGGTCGCCAACGACATGTTTGCCGAATGGCAGAAGGAATTGTCGGAATATCAGAATCAGGATCTGCGCCGCCAGAGCGAACAGAAGCTGCGCGATTCAAAAGCTCGGTATGCGCAATTGCTGGCCGCCATGCGCCGCAGCGAAGAGAAGATGCAGCCGGTGCTGGCTGCCTTCCATGACCAGGATTTATTTCTCAAGCACAATCTCAACGCCCAGGCGATCAGTTCCCTCTCCACCACCACGGCCGGGATTCAGGCGGATGTGCAGAACCTCATCAAGGACATGGAAGCCTCGATCAATGAGGCTAATTCGTTTATCGATAATCTCAAAAAGAGCTAGGATCGCTCTATCGACCAGCTAAAGAATCGCTCCGCGTTCGCAGTCGTGATCTGGTCAATTTCTTCCAGCGTTTTCCCACGAACGGCGGCAATTGCCTGCGCGGTGTGAATCACCAGCGCCGGCTCATTGGTTTTCTGCTTCCTCATCGGCTCGGGCGAAAGATAAGGCGCATCGGTTTCCACGACGAAGCGATCTTCCGGCACCATAGCCGCGACGGCGCGAAGCTCGTCCGATTTTTTATAGGTGACGGGGCCGGTGAATCCGAGTATGTGCCCGGCATCGAGGATTTTTCGGGCGTCGATCAGTCCCGCGGTGAAACAGTGAAAGACCGCGCGGACCGATGGGAAGGCGGCCATGATTGTTAAACAATCATCTGTCGCCTCCCGGCAATGAATCACCACCTTGCGTTTCAACTCCGTCGCAAGCTGAAGCTGAAATTCAAACGTCGCCCGCTGCCGATCGCGTGGCGAAAACTCGTAATGGTAATCCAGCCCCATTTCACCTAATGCCAGCACGGCTGGGTGATTCTGCAAGCCGCGAAGTTGCGGAAGATCCGCCGGCTCGACTTCGTGCGAATGATTGGGATGCACGCCGATCGCGCAGCGGAGATTGGGAACACGATCGCAGAGCTCCAGGCAGGCCGCCGCATCGGCAAGGGTGACGCCGATGGTGATCATGCGGGTCACGCCAGCCACCTGCGCGCGGTTCAGCACATCGTCAAGTCGGCTCCGCAAGCGCGGATCGGTCAGATGGCAGTGGGTATCGATCATTGGACAACTAATCGCGTTTTCTACTCTGTACTGGCTCGTCTTTCCAAACGTTCGTTGCTTTACCCACCTCCTTTTCTTACGATTTCCTTACCTCTTTTGGTTGCCTGAGCGCAAGGAAGCGCCCCGTGCCTCATTGGGCGGCCGACAGCAGTCCGTTTGGAGAATCAAAAAATGCCTATTGTTCGGCGGAAAACGCGGAAGGTCATCGTTGGCGATCGCGAGCACGGCTTCGTCGGGATCGGCGGGGATGCGCCGGTGGCCCTGCAGACGATGACCAGCACCTATACCTACGACATCGACGCGACAGTCAAGCAGATCAACGCGCTGCATCAGGGCGGCGCCGACATGGTTCGCGTCGCGGTCCCGGACAAGCGGGACACGGTCGCGCTGAAGGAGATTCTGAAGCAGGTTCGCGTGCCGCTGATTGCCGATGTGCATTTTCATTATGAGCGCGCGCTGGAAGCCATCGAAGCCGGCATTCACAAGATCCGCCTGAATCCGGGCAACATCAAAGATCGGCCCAAGGTGGAAAAGGTGATTGCCGCCTGCCGGGAACGCAAGATCCCGATTCGCGTGGGAGCCAACGAAGGCGGCATCGTCGAGCGGCAGGACAAAGGCCAGCGGGCCGAGGAAAAGAGCGCGCTGGAGCAGGATTACCAGGGACAGATGACGGCCATCATGGTCGAAAAGCTTGAGGAATACCTGCGGATTTTTGCCGACAGCGATTTTTACGATGTGGTGCTGTCGGCCAAGAGCGTCGATCCGGAAATCGTGCTGTCGGCCTATCGCGAATGCAGCCATCGGTTTGATTTTCCGCTTCATCTGGGCGTGACGCACGCGGGGCCACCGGAAACGGGGCGGATTCGGTCTGTCGTTGCCCTCGGCGCGCTGCTCGCACAGGGCATCGGCGACACGATTCGCATCAGCTACGCCGCCGATCCGATTCACGAAGTGGAAGATGGCAAGGAACTGTTGCAGGTGCTGGGATTGCGGCTGCGGACCGAACCGGAATTGATCGCCTGCCCGACCTGCGGGCGCATCGAGATCGACCTCATTTCAATGATGGCCGAGGTGCGCCGCCGGCTGAAGCAGATCGATGTGCCGGTAAAGGTGGCGGTGATGGGATGCGTCGTGAATGGCCCCGGCGAAGCCGAAGGCAGCGACGTGGCGGTGTTTGCGGGCAAGCATAAAGGGGTCATTTACGTTTCGAACAACGAAGGCGTCGCCGAGCAGGTTGCGACGGTTCCCGAAGCCGAGATTCTCGATCGTCTTTTCGAGGAAGTGCACAAATTTGCCGATCGCGTCCGGCGGGGCGAGGCACGCCTGAAAAATCAGAAAGTGGAAATCAAACCCCCTGATCCCATCGGAGAACTCGGCAGCGGTTGGGGGAAGATCAAGAAGGACGGAATTGCGCTGCCGGTGATGCGGTAAGCGAGGCGCTAAACGGTTTCAGCACCGCTGCGAGCGCGTGTGCCGTCAATTCCCTGGTTTGCCCGCTCGGAAGGCATCGCCAGCGTGTTCCAACTGCATTGCTCGAGTGGCGACTGCCCATCGATCGGCTGTGTCGGGTCGTACAGCACATACCCCGCATCCCGAAGCTGGTCGGCAACGATTTGGCTGTGGGCTTGGCCGACCTCGACATAAATCGTCGGTCGCGCTGTGGCAAGGACCCGGGCGGCTCCTTTGAAGATTCCTACCTCGGCGCCTTCCACGTCAATTTTCAGGAACGTGGGAGGCCGAGCGCAAGTCAGGAGATGATCGAGCGTGACGATCGGCACCAGCTGCCGCTCGCGCACGCCGCCCATGTTTTTGCGACCGTTGTATTTAGCCAGTGCATTGGAAGCTCGGCCGCGTTCGGCGATGAGGAATTCGCCCACGCCCGGCTCCTCCGCCACAGCCGCACACAGCACATCGATTTTTGCGCATTCCGGCGGAAGTTTCTGAGCGGTTCTGCGAATCAGTCCAGATAACAATGTGTCCGGCTCGATGCACAAAACCATGCCCTGTGTTCCGCACCGAACGGCACAGGCTGCGCCGAAGATGGCGACGTTCGCTCCGATATCCCACACCACGTCGCCGGGCTTCAGAAAAAGGTCGGCGATGCGAATCAGTTCAGGATCGCACCATTGCGCACCCGGTTTCAAATAAGAGAGGGCGGCATCAGGCGTGACAAGAATGCGCGCCTGCGAAAATGGAGCCGGCAGGCGGCGCCAAAGCGTCTTTCCCCTCGAGAAGCGCTCAAGTTGCTTTCGAATCAGTCTCAAGGAAGTATTCTCGCACGCGGGCCGATCGGTCAGACAGTGACCCTAATCTTCAAGCAACCCAGACCCAAAACCACGTTGATCAGTTTACTCTGCAACGCGGCCATGTGGTATCGAAAATGGTCCCGGCATGCCGATTATCGCGCAAATCGCTTGACAATGATCGTGTCGTTCTGCCCGCCAAATCCGAAACTGTTGCTCATGGCAGCATCCACCCGCGCCGACCGCGCTTTATTGGGCACATAGTCCAGATCGCATTCGGGATCAGGATGATCGAGATTGGTCGTGGGCGGCAGCATATTGTCGCGGATCGCCAAAACGCAGGTGATCAATTCGACAGCGCCGGCAGCAGCGATGAGATGACCCATCATGCTCTTGATGCTGCTGATCGGCACCTGCTTGGCGCGGTCGCCAAACACCGCCTTGATCGCGACCGTTTCGTTGCCATCGTTTTCACGCGTCCCGGTGCCGTGGGCATTAATGTAATGAATGTCGGCAGCGCCGAGATTCGCATCCTTCAGCGCTTCCTGCATCGCGACGATTGCGCCCATGCCCTGCGGGTCCTGGTCGGTAATGCGATAGGCGTCGGCGGTTGAGCCATAGCCGACGACTTCGGAAAGAATGTTGGCTCCGCGCTGCTGAGCATGTTCGAGCGTTTCCAGGATGACCATGCCAGCGCCTTCGCCCAAAACAAATCCGCCGCGCTGCGCATCGAATGGCCGGCTGGCGCGTACAGGGTCTTCGTTGAGGGTCGATAGCGCGGTCAGGCGGTTGAATCCGGTGACGCCAAACGGGTGAATCATCGAGTGCGCGCCGCCGCCGATCATGACATCGGCATCGCCGCGGCGCAGGATCTCGGTGGCTTCGCCGATGGCTTGCGTGCTTGCCGCACATGCGGTGAGGCAGTTCAATGCTGGTCCGCGAGCGCCGGTCAACAATGCCAAATGCGAGAGCGGCATGTTGGGTTCCTGCTCCAGCTCGCGCGTGGGGTTCATGAATTCAGCAGCCACCTGCGCCCATTTCACGCTGTCCATGCTGGTAGCTCCCTCGGCCCAGGAAGCGAGTGCAGCGCCGGAATAGGCGTCAAAATCGAGCGAGCCTTCGCCTGATCCGAGATAAATGCCGACTCGATCGAGATCGAGTTTGGCCGCATCCAGTCCTGCGCCTTTCCAGGCCTGCGCGCACGCGCCCAATGCAAATCGCGTATTTCGTCCCACACCTTGATGCTTGCTCAGATCCGGGCAGAAATCTTCCAGGCGGTAATCGCTTTTGATTTCGGCCGAGAAGGTCGTAGGAAACTGGCTGGCATCGAACAAGGTAGTTCGAGCGATGCCTGATTCGCCATTGAGAAGCCGTTTCCAGACGGCGTCGATGGAATGACCCATCGGGGTGACCCAGCCCAAGCCTGTGATGACTACACGATCCATGTTGACTACCGTAAAAGGACGGCGCGAAACAAACTCAGACTCTGCGGAACACGAGGGCGGCATTCTGGCCGCCAAGGCTGTACACGCTGGTGATGGCTACATCGAATTTCGTTTCGCGTGCCGTCGGTTGCATGTTCAGTCGTTCAATCGACGAAGACTTATTCGAGTTGACCGCAGGTGGAATAGCGCCGGAATGAAGCGAGAGGACGGCTGTCGCTGCATCCACGCCACATCCAGCAGCCAGATTTCCGATTTGTGCCTTGATTGGTGCAAGTGGGACCTTTTCCAGAGCGTCACCCAACGCCAGCCGAAGCCCTGCGATTTCTGCGCGATCGTGGCTGGCAATGCCTAGGCCATGAGGAACGAGGCATCCAACGCCGGCCGGCGAAACCTTTGCTTCGGTCATTGCCTTGCGGATCGCCGAGCCATAACTATGACCAGTGGGCGAGGGATCGGTGATGTTATGCGTATCCTGGCTTGCGCCAAAGCCGACGAGTTCCGCGTAGATTTTTGCCCCGCGGTTTTTGGCCGATTCGTATTCTTCCAGGATCAGCAGGCCGCCGCCTTCACCGATGCAGGTTCCGGCCGCGCCAGAGTCGAACGGTCGAACCGCGCGCTCGGGCGACTCATTGCTTTCAGTATTGACGCGCTTTACCAGGCATTGTCGCATCAATCCCATCGGATTGACTTTCGATTCAGCGCCGCCGCAGATCGCCAGGTCGGCCTTTCCGCGCTGAATCGTACGGAAGGCTTCTCCAATGGCCAGGTGCGATGAAGCATCGGCACAGGTGATCGTGTTGCTGGGCCCTTTGAGCTCGTGAACGATCGTCACATGGCAGGCCAGCATGTTGGGAAGATATTTGAGCAGCCAGAGCGGCGTAAGCTGGCCCATGCCATCCTGGCCCCATTTTTTCAGATCGAGTTTATTCCCCTCGCGCGCCACATGCATGGCGGCAGTCAGTTCGTTCAACTCCGCGCTGATCAATCCCGCGCCGATGTTGCAGCCAAATCGGCCGGCGGGAATCGAAGGCTTATCGGTGTAGGCGCGCGACTGGATGTTCGCGTCTTTGAACGCGTCGTCGGCCGCGACCACCGCCAGCTCGATATCGCGGGCCATTACTTTGGTGGCTTTGCGATAGCTCTTGGGGACAAAGTCGGTGATTTTGAAGGCGGGAACTTCACCAGCAATCTGGGATGGGAAGCCGCCCGGATCAAATGCGGCGATGCGCCGAACTGCGACTTTCCCGCCGATCAGGTTTTCCCAATGCGTGCGCGCGCCGATTCCCAGCGGAGAGACAATCCCGATTCCCGTAACTACAACGCGTCGCATGGAGTTCATTGGGTTCAAACGTCAAACCCCGATCCTGGCTTCGAGCCGATAGGTCTTGAGCAATTCGGTAAATTGCTCGGTAAAGACGAAATTGTGCTCCGGAAACTCCAGGCCCGCAAGGTTTTGATCGATGTGGCTGAACATCAGGTCAATTTCAGCCACCATGTCTTCACCGATTTTCACAGTCCCGCGCGTGCTGGCGCCCTGTTCCGACATCTGCTCGATCGTTGCCGAAAAGCTGATCGTGTCGCCGGGCCGAACCAGACGATGGAACGTCGCCCGGCCCACCTTGGCCAGAATCACCTTTTCTGCGAATTGCCGGGCCTCGCCAACGAGAATTCCGGCGGTTTGCGCCATCCCTTCCACAATCAGGCTATGTGGAACAACGGGAAACGCCGGATAGAGATCGTGCAGATGCTCCTCGGCCAGCGATACATTTTTAATCGCGGTGGCCGATGTCTTGGACGTAAACTCGGTGAACTTGTCGATCCAGATCCAGCGCATGCGAATCGCTCAATTCGCGGTATTGAGCTTTCCCTCAATAAAACCCACCACCGCATCCACCGTGAAAAGCTTGGTCATTTTCGCGACCTGGGGATCCATCTCGAATTCGCTGAAGTTGGAGTGAGGCATGCGCTTCTTCAGTTCCGCAAGGCCTGCGGGAGTCACGCGGCCGTTTTGCGCGAAGTTAGGATCGTTGGCCAAACCCTCGGGCCACATCTCGCCCTTGCCGATCTTGATTCCAAAAGCCTTTTCCAAGCGGAAGCTGATGTCCAGAAAGTCGATGCTCTCGGCGCCCAGGTCATCTACAAGGACCGCATCCGGCTTAACCTCATCTTCATCCACGCCCAGCGCATCAACCAGCACCGTTCGGACCTTGTCGTAGATTTCGTCTCGTGTAATAGTGGCCATAAGGGTCATGGTTCCTCGTCCCATCCTTGGGACCGCTAAGGGCTATCGAACAGCGGCCTCATGCCGCACGATTGTTGTCATAGACTAAACGACCAGTTGCAGCTCTTTGTTCCCGACAGCTAAGAGCTCCCACCGCTGGCGGTTATGTTCGTGAATTCTGCGATCGACGTCGGCCAGCTGCGGATTCTTGTCAGCCAGATTGAAATAGGCCAGTTCAAGGCGCATCTGAACGGCCTGCGAAAGCTCTGTATCTTTGCCGCCCACGCTTCCCGTGGCTTTAAAAGCAGCACCGGCTTGCGTGTCTTTGATCCACTCAGCTTCGATGCGCAGGAAATTTCCCGGCGCAACGAAGCTGCCGTACTTGACGTTCTTCGCTTCCTTCAAAACGGCCATCGATCGCGCAAATCCTGTCCGCTTATGAAGAAGCCACGCGGCCGACTGGGTTGCCGCCTCCAGCATCATCACGCCGGGCAGCACCGGAAAGGTCGGAAAATGATCCGCCAGGTATTCCTCAGCCAGGCTCACGTACTTCACTGTGACGATCCGGGCGTCGGACAGATGCTCGATTCTGTCAACCAGATTGAATTTCACGTGACAGGCGAATAAAGCTCGATTTCAAGGGCTCCAAGCCATTTACAACGACCTCCCACGGGCCGTTTGAATCGGAAACTTGTATCGGTGATAACGTCCGAATGCAAGATGTCCGGCGTCCATTCGAGCCAAACGGTATCCGAATACTATCGTGGAATATCCGCCACGGCGGGGGAAGCCGGCTGCCGCGAATTGTTGACGCAATCTCGGCTTACCAGCCGGATGTCATCATCCTTTGCGAATTTCGCCTGAGTGGCGATGCCTTTCTTCGTAAGGCGTTATTCCAGCATGGTTATGAAAGCGTTGCTCGCGGCGGCTGCCCAAGGAAATGCAACGGTGTCGTAATCGCTTCGAAGCTGCCTTTGAAAAGGAAGCGGGTGCTCAGTCGGCGAGTTGAGGATCCGCATCGAATGGTGGTCGCCGAGTTTGAAGACTTGCATGTCGTCGGCGTCTACATGCCCAACCTGCTTCGCAAGACGCCTTACTGGGATGCCGTTTTGCGATCAGCCCGACATTTTAAGAGCCGGCCGACGTTGCTCATTGGCGATTTCAACACGACACGGCACTTTGTCGATGAGCCGGGACAGGTCTGCAAAACGTCACCATATATGGATTTGATCGAAGCGGCCGGCTTTCGGGATCTCTGGCGGCACCGTAACCCCGAGGCCCGAGAATATTCGTGGTATAGCCACAGGGGCAACGGATATCGGCTCGATCACGCCTTCTTTTCGGCGTCTCTCGCCGACCGCGTGCAAGAGGTTTGGTATTCACATGCCGAGCGGCAGGCGGGTTTATCCGATCACTCAATCATTCTTGCCGATATTTCCAGAAGCGATGCTTTGCCGATAAGAGGAAGGACAAGCACACGCCGCCCTTGTGAAGAAATCATGCAATATATATGAGTCTGGTGAAGTCTAAATAACAGCAAAGATAGGCAAGAGTTTTCTTGAAGTATGCCTCTGCCGGCAGTAGCATGTTGCCCCGCAAACATGCCGATGGCAGGGGGCCTTGACGCGAAGGAGCGAGTATGAAATTGACATACGCAGTTGAACGGCTATTGGAGACCGGCTGGACTCCTCTTGCGGACATGGAATTGGAACGTTTGCCCGATGGGCGTCGCTTCCCTTCTGTCCTGGCCGTGCAGCGCGAATTTGCTCGTCTTGGGCTGGATTTGCAGATCAAGCAGAACCTGATGTTCGGCTGTTATCGTGCTTCATGGGCGCCGGCGGGCGAGCCGATCCAGGCGGGGCAAACCGATGCCTGCCATGGCACGGTCATTGGTGATTGCGAGCGGGAAGCGGCTGTTTATGCCCTGGCGCAATTGCGCGAAGCCAGCTTCGAACGACAAGTCGAAAGTCTTCACGCATCCGAAGCGCAGTTCGAAACGGTTCAGGCCTAGCTGCCGGGCTCTATTGGTTTTTTATCGCAAAATGAAACTCCCGCGTTCGCTTGATGCGATCGCGGGAGTAGTGCTTTCTAAACTATTTCGATTTCCCGATTCAGGCAACCGCCGCCGGCTGTTCCAGAAGTTGATTCCACTTGCGGCCCGTGCGTGCCTTCCAGCCACCCTTGTGATAGCCGTAACCGGCAATGAGCGGTACCGCCAGCGTCGCTTCGCTGTAAACCATTTGCTCATAAACCGTATCGACCTTGCCCCAGGAGCTGGCTTCCTTGAGCGTGCTGCTGGACAGCGCGCCATCGCGGACGTCGGCCACGGTGACTTGAATTGCGTATTTGTGCATCGGTGCTTCGGCATCGGTGAGGATCTCGGCCGCCACGACGATGTCTTGCGCGAAATTCTTGGGAACGCCACCGCCGATCATCAGCAGGCCGGTGTCCTTCGTCTTGAGCTTGAGCTGCGTCAATTCGTAGAAATCTTTGGCGCTGTCGAAGCTGACATGCGGAGTGCCTGACGCGAGTCGTGCGTGCTGATGAGCGACGATTCCGAATCCGGCTGAGCAGTCGCTGAAGGCGGGCACGAAAATCGGAACGCTCTTCTTGTACGCTTCGAAAATGATGCTGTCGGGCGTCTTGGGCCCACCATTGCGTTCGAGATAAGCTCCAAATTCGCGAAGCAGCTCGCGCGAGCTATAGGGACGCGGCTCCAGATCATCAAAAATCTTCTGGGTCGTCTCGTCGCA
>JANWHF010000351.1 GCA_025450555.1 Tepidisphaeraceae bacterium
ATTGAGCTGCTGGGGCAGGGCAAAGAGCGCGGTGTGTCGCTCAAGGTCGCGAACTGATTTCACCAGGCGCGGCGAATATTGCACGCGAATAAGGTTGTCTCGTGAAGAGCCGATGGATGGCGTCGCTTAAATCCGCTTACTTCGTGCGCGGCTCTTTTCGATCAACTGCGGTTTGCGCGTCACTGCAGCCCAACGATCTTCGCGATCCACAATTCGCGGCCGCAGAGAACTGCCGCCCTCCAACATCACGCCTCGCGCGCTGCGCCGTTGTCAGGCGTCCGAGCGCTGATAAGTAATGAAGCTATAGGGAATCGAATTCTTCGCATCGGCGGGGAAATCCTCGCGCGAAATTTCCTTCCATTGCGACAGGTCAGGGCCGTCGAAGAAAGCATCGCCCTCCGGCTTGGCGTGGACCCGGGTAAGATAGATCAAATCAGCAAGGCCCATCGCCTGGCGGTAAATCTCGGCGCCACCAACGATGCTGGCTTCAGGTGGATTTGTTGATTTGGCCAGCTCGATCGCCTCGGCCAGAGAATGGACCACATCGCAACCTTCGATTGTCATTCCGCGTTGTCGCGTGATGATGATATTGCGCCGGCCGGGCAGCGGCTTGCCGACCGAATCGTAAGTTCTTCGCCCCATGATGACGGGGTTGGCGCCGGTCACCTGGCGAAAATGACGCAAATCCGCCGGCAGATGCCACGGGAGCTGATTGTTGAGGCCAATGACCCCGTTCTCGGCCGCCGCCATCACCATCGCAATTTTCATACGGCCACCGGCGCTTTGATCGGCGGATGCGGATCGTATCCGACGATCTCGATGTCCTCATATCGGAACGAAAACAGGTCTTTTACTTCTGGATTCAGCCGCAGCTGGGGAAGTGGCCGAGGCGTTCGGCTCAGTTGCTCGTGAGCCTGCTCGATGTGGTTCGAGTACAGGTGTACATCGCCAAACGTGTGAACAAAACCTCCGACTTCTAAATCGCACACCTGCGCCATCATGTGCGACAGCAGCGCATAAGAAGCGATGTTGAATGGCACGCCGAGGAACACATCCGCACTGCGCTGGTAAAGCTGGCACGAGAGCTTGCCATCGGCCACATAGAATTGAAACAGGCAATGACAAGGCGGAAGCGCCATCTTGCTCACGTCCGCCACGTTCCAGGCGCTGACAATCAGCCGGCGTGAGTCAGGGTTCTTGCGAATCTGATCGACGACGGAGCGAATCTGGTCGTAAGTTTTGCCGTCTGCGCCCTGCCAGCTTCGCCATTGCTTGCCGTAGACCGGCCCCAGCTCGCCATTCTCGTCGGCCCACTCGTCCCAGATGGTGACTTTATTTTCGCGGAGATAGCGAACGTTCGTTTCACCTTTAAGGAACCAGAGCAGCTCGTGGACGATCGATCGCGTGTGCAGCTTTTTGGTGGTCAGGAGGGGAAAACCTTCAGACAAGTCGAATCGCATCTGATAGCCGAACAGGCTGAGCGTGCCGGTGCCGGTGCGATCTGATTTGCGATGGCCTGTCTCCAGCACATGCCGGAGCAGCGTCAGGTATTGATGCATGGAGGAAGTTTAGCATAAGAAGCGCGACCGGTCTTGGATTGCGGCGCTCGGCGTCAACCGATGAGCAAAGCATCGCGCATCGAATCAAAAGTACCTGCTGGCTCAATATTTGAGGTGGCCGGACGACTATCCCTCCGGCATTGCAAATCCGGATCGCACCGCCAACAATCGCGGCGACGTAAGGCAGTTGGCTGGGCGACCGTTGGGAGCGCATGGCAGTTCGGATGCAAAAAATTGAGCCGCTCTTGGCGCGGCTGGAGCAGTTGCTGGCCGACGTCAGCGCTCACATTTCGGCGGCGCGCCCTGCCCTTGAGCGTTGGCGTTCCGATGCGGCGGCGCTTCGCTTTCATCTGAATCCCCCCAAGCATGGCCCCCTGCTGACAGCTGTCATCGGCGGAACGGGAACGGGCAAAAGCACGGTCGTGAACCGGCTCTTGGGAGTCGGTGCCTCCGCCACTTCATTTCGCAGGACCTTTACGAGCGGCGCGGTAGCCATTGCGGGCAACAGCAACGATCTACCAAGCGATTGGCTGGGGGTTCAGCATGTCGTCATTCCGCCGGACGGTTTGCCCGCGCGCGGGCAGACTGGCACGCTGGTGATCGTGCCGCGGGATCTTCTGCCGAATGGTGCGCCGCAGGCGCAGGAGCTTTTGTCGCGCATCGTGTTGCTCGACACACCCGATCTTGATGGCGATCAGCCTGCACATCACGCGGAAGCTGATCGAGTCTTTCGCTGGGCCGAAGCGATCATTTTTCTGGTCACGCCTGAAAAATATCAGATGACCGAATTGCTGCCGTATTACCGCCTGTCGGCTCGCTACATGATTCCCGTGGTGTTTGTAATGAACAAGGCAGAGGAGCAGGTGGTGATCGATGATTATCGCCAGCAACTTCGCGGATATGGATTTGCGGCGCTTGACGGCAGCGCTAATGAAAGCGCCGATTCTTCACAATCAGTCTTCATCGTCGCGCGCGATGATGCGACGTACGAGCCACCGGCCGCCGAAGGATTGTCGGCGTTGCGGTCGAAGCTGTCGGACGAGCGCTTGCGCGAATTAGCGCGGTGCGACGACGAAAATCGCGCTGCGGGTCTTGCCAATCGAGCGGGCGACCTTGCCATCCGCCTGGAAGACAAGGTGATCGGGCCGATGCGCGAAGATCGGCGCGAAGCGGATCGACTGGCCGCCGCTTTAAGGCAGATGGAAACACCCGCGCCAGGCGTGGACGTCAACCCAGTCACATCAGAACTTCAGCGCCGCCTGCAGCAGCGCAGCGTGCTCTATCTGATGGGGCCGCAGAGAATTCTCGATCGCGTCCGGCAGGCGCCGGGGTTACTGGTTCGGCTGCCGCGCGTCGCGTGGGATTATGTGATGCGCGGCGAAATCTCGCCGGCGGCGCTCAATCCCGACGGTCCAGCTAAGCCTCAGGGCGGCGCGCCGGATTTCCGGGAAATGCTGATCGACCAGTTCGCGGTTCTTCAAAGCCGACTCGATGACGTGCTTCGCGCGAGCCCGGCGGCACAGCGATGGATCAATGCGGGCGACAGATCGTATGAATCGGCGCGGCTCACGCCCGATCAAGCGGGGCGAATTGCCGATGAGGAGCTCGAGGCTCTGAAGGACTGGCTGCAGAAGCGATGGAATGCCACGCCGCGCGATACGCGGGCAATTCAGGCATTGCTGAAATATCTCCCCGGCGGGAGCAAGCTCACGAAGATGACCGAATCAGCGCCATATCTGCTACTCATTGCCCTCGTCGCGCATCATGCCCTGTTCGGTACCGATTTGCTGGTTCTGGGCGGTTACAGCATTGCGACATGGCTTTCGGAGCGCGTGAGCAACGAAGTGGCCGCTCACACGCGCTCGACCAATGCTCGAATTTCCGACCGATTCACCCGCCTGGCCCACGAACAGATCGAAAAGCTCTGTGAATGGATCGATCGGCAAGCGCCATCGCCAAAATCATTGGAGCATCTCGATCGAGCCGCGCTGGAGTTGGCGCAGGCAGCGGGAATTGAGGAAGGAATGGTCGAGCAGTAGGAGCGCGAAATCATGACGCCGGCGATTGAACAGCTTGTGCATGAAACGATGGAACTGACGGGCGCCGAGCGCCCCGCGCTGCTGGATGAAGATGCGCCGGTTCTTTCCGATGATGCGCTTGCGCCGGACGACAACGAATCGTTTTACATGGTGGGCCTGATTGGCGGTAAAGACGTCGGCAAAAGCGCGCTGGTCAATGCGCTGGTGGGAAAAACGATTACGCAGGTGACATCGCACGGCGCCGGCACGGAAATCGCCATCGCATACGCCCATCGATCGCAGGAGGCGGCGCTGCGCCAGCTTCTGGATCGGGAAGTCGCCGGGCAGTATCGGGTGATCGCGCACGATTTGCCCAACTTGCGCCGCCAGGTGCTGCTGGACCTGCCGGACATCGACAGCAAATATGCGGCTCATCTTCAGGTCACGCGGGCGATGCTGCGGTACATGCTGTATCCCGTCTGGGTCAGCAGCGTGGAAAAATATGCGGACCAGCAGCCGCAGCAGATGCTCGCGCGGGTTGCAGAGGGCAATACGCCGCAGAATTTTGTATTTTGTCTGACCAAGGCGGATCAGCTTTCAGGCATGGTGGCCGCAGGTGCGGCCTTTGGCCGATCGACGGCGGCGGTGACGAGTGACGACAACCTGCAAATTGACTCGCAATCAAATGGTCCTGACGGTGATTCTGAGTCGGCGTCCGCAGCACTCGATGAATTGCGCGATGATTATGCGCGTCGCGTGCAGAAGACACTTTCCCTAGGTCAGCCACCGCGCGTGTTTCTCGTGAGTTCGCGCCATCCCGATCAATTCGACATGACCGCCCTCCGCCAGTTGGTCTGCCAGCAACGATCGGATCAGGTAGTGCGGGAATCGAAGCAGCTTGCTACGGCGCGGCAGGACGGCGCGCTGCTGACCTGGCTCGATTCTCAACAGCTTCCGATTCGGGCGCAGCGACTGGAAAATCTTCAGCGCGATGCCGAGGAACTGATCGCCACACGTATCGGCCGGCCGCTCCTCGATCGCATCGTTCCCGGCATTCTCGATGATCCCGGTACACGAATGGCCATTGCTGACGAGATTTTGCAGGAGCGCGTTGCGCGCTGGCCGGTGGTCAATCTGGTCCACACACTTTTGCAGCCGGTATTTTTGCTGATCCGAAGCGCGGTGTCGCGCAATGCTGTGATGATGCAGAGCGCCGATGGTCTGGTGGATGCGTGCGTGAAGGAATCGGGGGAATCGTTTGAGATTCTGATCCAGACCACATTTGCACAGCTTCGGCAGCAACAGCCGATCGTGGCGTCGCTGTATGGACAGAACAAGCTTTGGGAATCCATGCCCGCCGAGTTGGCCGCAGGGACGCTGCACCGCGGACTAGCCGACACCGTCCAGCGCCAAAGACAGTCCGCGCGGGATCTTGGCGCCAGTTCACGCAGAATGTTGCTCGCTCCCATCCGCTGGCTGCTGACGATCGGAGCACTGCTCTGGTTTCCCTTCATTCAGCCGATTCTGGCGGCGGCACTGGGCGACCCTGATCGACATGTTTGGGCCTGGCGGAGAATGGCCGCGCTTGTCGTCGAAGTTCTGGGCGTCAATTACCTGCTTCGGAGCGCGGCATTCTTGATTCTCTTCTATGCTGCTCTTTGGCTGGCCTTAAGATGGAATACACAACGGCGGGTAACGAAACTGGTTGCCGGTTGGAAATCCAGCGATCTCCCGGATGAATCGATCAACTTGAGCAGCCAGAGCCTGCATTGGCTCGACGAGCTTTCGGCTCCGATCCGCAATGCGCGCCAGCGCATGGAATCACTCGCCCAGCGCGTCACCGACCTCCGCAAGAAGACGCGTGCTGCATAATTTTGGTTGACGCTTTTGCAACAATCTCTGGCGTAGAACCGCAAATTCCGGTATTTCCCTCAGCCCGTGAGCAGTGACAAACAGCAGAAAAAATCCGGGAAGAATCCCGAAACCACATTCAGCGTCCGCGTATTGAAAGCGGGGAACCGGTTTTTCACGCGATTCTACCATCGCCTCAAGGTTCAAAATCAATGTCCCCTTCCGACTGAGGGCCCAGCAATTCTGGTCTGTAACCATGTGAGCGCGCTGGATCCACTGCTGATTCAATCAGCCATCCGCAAGCGACTGGTCATCTGGATGATGGCCGGGGAGTATTATGACGTTCCGGTGCTCGGATCGGTCTTTCGCGCCGTCCATGCGATTCCTGTCCAGCGGAGTGGGCGCGACTTAACTGCGACGAGGGCCGCTTTGCGTGCGCTGGAAAATGGTCGGATCCTCGGCATTTTTCCCGAAGGAAAGATCGAAATTTCGCAGGAATTGCTCCCCTTTCAAACCGGCGTCGCTTTGATGGCCATTAAGGCCGGCGTGGACGTCTATCCTGCATATCTCGACGGCACCCAGCGCGGCAAGGAAATGGTCGCCGCCGTAGCTTCACCGAATAAAGCCCGCCTGACATTTGGGCCAAAGGTGGAATTTGACCGTAGTTCGACTGGAAAACAGGCTTTGGAAGAGGCGACTGGCAAAATTCGCGAGGCAATTGAAGGCTTGCGGAAACAACAGGCCGAACGGTATAATGCAGCGATCACTTAGCGGGGTATGCCATGAGCGATGTTCGACAAAGGTCGGATCCCGAAGCATGGTGGATGGATTCTCACTTTTATTTTAGTTTCGTGAGCTGCCTCGCCGATGGTCTGTATCAGCACGTTCGTCAGGGCACCTGTAACGCAAGAAAAAGATAGTTGACAGGTGCGGGTGTGGCGATAGGATTAAGATAGGTAACTTTAAAAGCAAAGCGCTTACGGCGCATTTTCTCCCCTCCGGAAGACACCGAGCCTTAACAGCCGGTGTCTTCTTTTTATTCCACGGTTTTCGAACCAAAAGATCATCTTTGATCAGCCCGGCGGCCACGTAAACGGTCGGCCTGCCAGCACATGAAGATGAATGTGAAAGACCGATTGCTGCGCACCCGGCCCGCAATTGAAGACGGTCCGATAGTCGGTGTGTCCCAACTGCGTCATCACCTTCGATGCGACCAGAAACATCCCCCCCACCAGTTCAGCATCACCGGGTCGTAGATCATTGAGCGTGGCGATTTGCTTGCGAGGAATCACCAACAGATGAACCGGAGCCTGTGGCTGGATGTCGTGAATCACCACGTATTTGTCGTCCTCATACGCGATCTTCGCGGGAATCTGCTTGGCGATGATCTTCGAAAAAATGGTTTCTGCCATGCGATTGACCCTTTCATGGTCTGCATTCAAAAGGCGACTATTTTCACGTGCATCGTCCGGTCGCGCGGCCCATCAAATTCACAGAAATAGATCCCCTGCCACGTCCCCAGAACCAGTTCTCCGGATTCAATTAGCAAAGTCACAGTAGTGCCGACAAGGGAGCTTTTGACATGACTGTCGCTGTTGCCTTCATTGTGACGGTAATAGCTCTCGCGCTTGGGAATCAGCTCCTCGAGCTTCCCCAACATGTCATGGCGGACATCGGGGTCGGCGTTTTCATTGATCGTGCAGGCGGCCGTTGTGTGCGGCACTGAAACGATGGCCATTCCCTCTTTCACACCGACTTTGGAAACAATCGCCGCTACTCGATCGGTGACATCGATCATTTCATTCCGCCTGGCGGTGCGGACTTTTTCAATCGCGAGGCTCGATCCTTTCATGGCATCTCCAGCAATGCGAGCGAATGTTACGCTGATGTCTGTCGCGCGTCATCGGATGCTTCTCGAATAACGGCTTCTTCAACCAGTCCGAGCCTATCATTATTCGCCTGGTTTTTGACGCATGGCGATCGATCGCCACAATTGTTGCAACGAAACAGGCAGTAAACGGGCTTTTATTCCAAAGTAACATCGAATCATCAAAGCAGCATGGATCATTTCAGTTACAAGAACGGCGAACTATATTGCGAAAGTGTTCCCGCCGAGCGCATTGCGCGCGAGGTAGGAACACCTACTTATGTCTATTCCAAGGCAACCCTGCTGCACCATTACCATCAGGTTGCCGACGCATTTGCGCCGGTCAAAGCGACCATCTGCTACTCGATCAAAAGCTGCGGCAATCTGCACATCTGCCGGCTGCTGGCGGAGGCAGGCTGCGGGTTTGATGTCACCAGCGGCGGCGAGCTGTTTCGGGCTTTGCGCGCGGGTGGAAAGCCTGATCAGATTATTTACGCAGGCGTCGGCAAAACTGATCAGGAAATCGCCGATGCGCTGGAGACGGGCATCGCGGCATTCAACATCGAATCGGAAGCGGAAATCGAGAATATCGATCGCATCGCGGGACAGATGGGCAAAAGAGCCGTCGGAGCGATCCGCATCAATCCGGATGTCGATCCCAAGACACATGTGAAGACCACAACAGGGAAGAAGGAAACGAAGTTCGGCGTCGATATCGACCGGGCCGAGCGCGTCTTCGAGCAATTTCGGAATCTAAAGAACCTTCGGATTGCCGGGCTTCACCTTCACATTGGCTCGCCGGTCTATGAGATTCAGCCTTATGTGGACGCAGTCACCAAGGCGACAAAGTTAATCGACGAGCTGACGCGGCGCGGCCACCGCATCGAGTGGCTCGACCTTGGAGGCGGCTTTGCCGTCAATTACAAGCATCCCGATCAGGCCCTGCCGGTCACTGAACATGCCAAGGCTCTGCTGCCGCTGCTTAAGGGAAAGCCCTATCGGATCGCGCTGGAGCCGGGGCGTTATATCGTTGGAAACGCTGGCATCCTGCTGTCGCGAGTCCTGTATCGGAAGACGGGAGGCAACAAGCGATTCGTCATCATCGATGCCGCGATGAATGACCTGATTCGGCCCACGCTTTACGATTCATATCATTTCATTTGGCCGGCCAAGCCATCGGCGGGGAATGTTCCCGCCTCGCGCGATTCAGATCTGGTTGCGACCGATGGTGAAACGGTCGATGTTGTTGGGCCAATCTGCGAGAGCGGGGATTACCTTGCCAAGGACAGACCGCTTCCCAAAACAGAGCGTGGAGATCTTCTGGCGGTATTCACTGCCGGTGCCTATGGCTTTGCCATGAGCAGCAACTACAACAACCGCCCGCGCGCTGCTGAAGTGTTGGTGGATGGGGAAAACTACCGACTGATCCGTCGGCGGGAAACCTACGAAGACCTGGTGGCGGCGGAGAACGTCTAGCGGAAATGCCCCTGACTCAAAACGGCAGCATTTCGTCCATCCAGTCGTCGTTCTTGAGCACTTCCTTGCGGTTGAAGCGCGCAAGTTTTTCAGCGCGGTTTTGGGCGATCTTAATAAGCCGGGCCGCGCCAACGGCGCGCCATGCCTTGCGCAGATGATTGGCGTGTCGGATAAATACGTCATCGTCTGCACAGCAGAAGAGCTGCGCGCAGCCGGGGTCGCCCTGACGTGCGGCACGACCAAAGAGCTGACGATCGACTCGGCCCGATCCATGCGGCTCGGTGGCGATGACATGCAAGCCGCCCAATTCCGCAACGCCCTTGGCAAGCTTGATATCGGTTCCGCGACCAGCCATGTTGGTCGCCACGGTAATTTGGCCGCGCTGGCCTGCCTGCGCGACGATTTCCGCTTCCACTTTTGTTTGCGTCGCGTTGAGCACCCGATGGGCAAGCCCCTTTTCCGTCAGTCGCTTGTCGACCTCTTCCGAGGCCCAGACGCTTCGGGTGCCGATGAGCACCGGCACACCCTTTTGATGAAGCTCGGCCACGCGCTCGACCACCGCCGTCCACTTCTGGTCGGCGGTGTCGTACATCTTCACCGGCAGATGGACACGAATGCAGGGACGGTTGGTCGGAACCCGGACGATCGGGCGCTGGTAAATTTGCCACAGTTCCGATGCCGATTCCCAAGCGGTGCCGGTCATGCCGCAAATGTGATAGTACTGGCGGAAAAACCGCTGGAAGCTCAGGCGCGCCAGGTTTTCCTTGTCGGCGGTAATGCGGGCATTTTCCTTCACCTCGATCGCCTGGTGCAGCCCATGCCGCCAGGACCGGTCTTTCATGATACGGCCCGTGAACTCGTCGATGATCATGACCTTGTTGTCATTGACGAGATACTGCTCATCTTTGACGAAGCAATATTGGGCCGTCAGCGCCTGCTGAGTTAGCTCTTCGCGCCGTCGGCGTCCCTTCCAGAAATTCGAGTCTTCGCTGATCTCTTCAAGCCGTCGTTGACCTCGAGCGGTCAGTTCACACTGGCGGACGGTTTTATCGACGGTGAAATCCTTGTCCTTCTCGAGCTTCAGCGCCAATTCATATGCCGCCTTGAAGTAGCTGGCATTCGCATCTTCATCGGGTGAATTGGAGATGATCAGCGGAGTGACGCCTTCATCGACCATCAAACTGTCCGCCTCATCGACGATCACGCGGTACAGGCCCGGCACCAGCAAACCCTGGGCAGAAGGCCCATTGAGCATCATGCCGATGCCAGTTTGCGTTGAATTTCGCAGCGTTCCAAGCTTGATCTGATCGCGCAGAAAATCGGCGACGAGTTCCTTGCTGGTCGTGTAAATCACGTCTCGGCGATAATGCTCGTAGCGATCCTGGGAGGTCGATTCGTGGATCGTGTAACCGACCTTCAGCCCTAGCATCTTGTAAACCGGACCCATTTCCTCGGCATCGCGCTGCACGAGATAGTCGTTAACGGTAATGACATGCACCGGCCGGCCCGCCCAGGCCCACAGGCTCGCCGCGAGTGAGGCGGTAAGGGTTTTGCCTTCACCCGTTGCCATCTCGGCCACAGCGCCTTCAGTCATGGCCAATGCGCCCATCAACTGCACAGCAAACGGCCGCATTCCCAGGGCTCGCAGTGCTGCTTCACGAACCAGAGCAACGGCTCTGTCCTCCATGGCGCCGGTCAGTCGCCCCAGCCGCGCCAGATCGCGCACCTCATGGACCGCTTCCTGAAACCGAGCGGCACCGAGGTTGTGAATTTCCGGTTCGAGCTTTTCGATGCGATCGACTTGAGCGCGGAGCCGCGGAAGCACCCGCCGGCGGTTCTTGAACCAGCCGACGATACCATTGGCCATCGCATCAAGGTTCTTGAGTTCGGCCAGTTTTACGCGCCGGGCGTCAAAGATGGACCAGAGCTCGTTGTTGGCAACCTGTGTCATGGCTTTTCCGTGCTCCGCGATAGTGCAAAGCTCTATTGTCGGCCGTTCACTTCCGCAGATCTTATACGAGCGGGTTGGTCGGCTTGGTCTGAATGATCTGGAGAATTCGTCGATACCACTGCCATCCCAGAGGCCGCTTGTCGAGCTTGAAGCGGACATACGCCTTCTGCCCAACCACGTATTTCTTGTCAGGATTGGCCAGCGGAACGTCGATTTCAAACTGATCGGACTGTAGCTTGTTCGGATCTTTTGGATCGACGGCATACTCTTCGCCACCCGCAGTCGTCACGCCCGGATGAGGCGGCTTGGTCGTAGCCGCGCCGACTTTATGCGGCCGCTCGCCCACCAGGACCGTATCGATATCTGAAGTCAGGCGAATTTCAGTCCGAAGCTTTTTCGCCTTTGCATCATTGTCCATGATGCTGGTGATGAGCTGCGATTCATTCTGTTCCAGCAGAACCCGGATGTTCAGACGATCCGAATCGATCACGGTCCCCACTTCCTTGCCATGGTCGAGGCGAATGCCCATCAGTTGATTGAGTTTGGGCGCCACGAGCTGGCCGCTGATTGGCGCCCGCAGCGTCAGCGCGTCGCGCTGCTGTAGAAGCTCGTTGAGAATCCCATTGGCGCTCGCCCACTGCTCGTGATCGATTTCGGCAGCCGCAGGATCATTGATTGCGCGGTCCGCAGCTTCCTGATCGGAATAAAGCTTGACGTCCGACCTTTCCTGTCGAATCTGCTTATCAAGATCCGGATCATCGGTCACAAGAATCACGTCTCCGGCTTTGACCATATCGCCGTCGTGAGCGCGAATTTGTCGAACGAATCCAGGCCATTGCGGCATGACCGCTTCGTGCTCGGCCGCATCTGCGATGGCAACCTGATCGACCGAAAAACTGAACGGGATCAGGCCAATGAATCCGATGATGATCGCCGCGACGGCCACAGAAAAGGCGACTGCTCGCCCGCGCTTGCGGTGCAGTTCCGGCTCGACCGCCAGGTATTTAAAGAGCTTGAAAACCGGCACCGCGATCCATGTGACCACGCCGCCAAGCGCCATGAGCACGCCGAGCACCGGCACCTGAAACGCAACGATCAGGATGATCAGCACGCCGACGAATACGCGGTAAATGGCCGAAGTAATCGCGTAGAACAGAAGCCACACGCGCTGCAATGCCGGCGGTAAAGGCTGCTGAAGTTTCACGCGAAAAATATGGCGCTTAATCAGGCCCAGCGCGTATTCATTGCTTTTCTGGCTGAGGTTCGGGATCTCCAGAAAGTCGCTGAGCATGTAGTAGCCGTCATATCGCAGCAGCGGGTTGGCATTGAAGAGGATCGTCGTGACGCTGGCGATCAACATCGAGTTGAACGCAAGCTGAGCGATCAGCGATTTAGGATCGCCGGCGCGCATCCAGACGAATGCCATCAAGGATGCGAAGAACAGCTCGACGATCATCCCTGCAGCGCCGACGAAGAATCGGTGCCACTTGTTGGGGAACGACCAGGCGCTGGACGCATCCACATAAGGTGTCGGCACGAAGACCAGGAACATCACGCCCATCTCGTGGCACTCTCCCCCAAATCTTCGGCAGGAAAATGCGTGGCCCAGCTCGTGAATGAACTTGATGAGCACGAAGACGCCGTACAGCAGCAGAATGTTGATCGTGTTGTATCGGAGGTCCACCGCATGCATCGCCGCCGATTTGAGGCTATGGCCTGACTTGTCCCAGTAGGGAAGCAGCATCGTGATCGCCGTTCCCACAACGATGAGCCAGACCAGCGCGCCGAATTTGCTGAACAGCACCTTGGCCAGCGGCATCCAACGCTGGATGAATGCGTCGGGATCCCACAGGGGAATTCGGGGAAACAGCACGTTCATCAGGCGGTTCTGCATCTTCCGCTTGCTGAGCTGCTTGTGCCGTTTCAGCAGGACTGTCGCATCGGGCGTCACGTCGGCGTCAATCAGATTCGCCGAGTACAGGTGCGACATGATCTGAATGACTTCAGGCTGCGTGGGGGCGTCGTCCTCAAGCTGGCCGCCAACCAGATCCCAGGCCTCTTCGACCGTTCGGGAGCCATCGAGAAGTCCAACGAAGCGGTAGGCCGCATCGCTGAGGCGATGATACTGATTTCCTGCCGGATCGCGGACGACATACCAGCGCTCGCCGCGATAGAACTGGCGGGAGATCTGAGCCCCCGCCCGCAGCTTGGCGCGAAGACTCTTCACGCGATACCAGGACTCGGAGAACGTCGGTCGGATTTGAAGAGTCATGGCTGGATTTCGGTAAAATTTTCAATGGTCGATGCAGCTCGCCCTAATCGGCGATGAATCGTTTTGGTGACAATGCACCACAAGCAGGCTTTGAATGACACCGCAGATACCGGCTTACATCCACAGCTTGAGGCGGACAAAGTCGATCAGACGGTGCGTCCAGATCCAGGCCAGGCGCTTGGGCGCCACGTCTACGCGAGCTTCGCCGGCCATGCCCGGAAGCCAGGCATCAGACCTATCACCGGTGACGGTTCCATACACGGTGAAGACGTTGCTGCCTTCCTTGGGAGCACCAACCGGGACGATGCGATCGATCACGAAATCGAATTTCTCGTTGGGCAGCGCGTTGGTGGCGATTCGCCCGTGCTGCTTCTCGTGGATGTCCTGGATGTCGCGATCTTCGACGCTCAGCTCTATGCGGAGGTTATTAGGATCGCCGACTTGGAACATCTCATCGCCCTGCTTCACCGGGGCATTGAGCTTATCTTCCAGATCGCCTTTGAGAATGATTCCCGTCCTTGGGGCCTTAATGTCGGCCTGGGCAATTTCATAGTCGTAGAAAGCGACTTCAGCCAGGAAATGGTCGCGCTCATCGGCGGCAACCTGCGACTTGGCCAGAAGCTGTTCATCAGCATGAGGGTCTGCCACTTGAGCAGCATACATCTTGGATTCGCGATCCTTGGCGCTGGCCTGGCCGACGCTTTCGGTTCGCTTAATCCGCAGCTCTTTGGTATCCAGGCGAACAAGCACGTCGCCCTGTTTCACTTTGTCGCCCGGCTTGATCTTGCGCTTAACACCACTGATTGGATCCGCAATCGTCATCACGCTTTCGATTCGGCCATCGAACGGGGAGACGACCGAATCGGGCTGGATCGAAGCGAATTCGAACGGGGCGCTGACGTGGTACATCGGCTTGAAGAACCAAACAAACGCCAGAAGGCCGATGACCGCGACGGTGATCAACTTGGCAAGCGTGTGTTGTTTGCCAAAGACGATCTCGGCACCGTGGCGCGTGCTCAGGGCCGCCTTGGTAATGAGCCAGCGGTCATTTTCGTGCCGGTCATAGAGCTGCGGAGCCAGCAGATCGACGGCCACGGTCAAGCCGCGGGAGATATTCGGGTTGAGCTGCTGTCCGGGGAGGAATTCAAGTGTGACGATTCCGACGATTTCCGATCGCTGATGCAGCGGAATGGAAATGACCGAATGGCCGCCCTGGCTGCGCGATAGCGCTTGAGCCGCGCGGGTCACATTGTCGCTGCTTTGCCCGCCGGGGATATATTGGACCACCTGCTCCTGGTCATAGCATTCTTCCATGACCTTCTGGAGCATGACGATCAGCTCCTGCTTCTTGTCGAATTCTTCCGTGTGCGACAGTGCGCGAATCTTGATCGTTTGATTGGCCTTGACCCAGCCAAGCGAAACGCGGGTCGCGCCAGAGCGAGTGGCAAGCTCGTTGCACAAGCCCATTGCGGCCGATTCAAAGCCCTCGGCAACGGCGACGGCACTGGAAAGCTGCATCGCGTGCTGATGGCTCTCGGCAATCATGCGCGACTGCTCAGCCGTGCGACGGAGCGTGAACAGCTCGAAATAGCCGGCGACGAGCTGCATCGATTGCAGCCGCTGACGGGCGCGCTCGAGGTTCAGGCATCGCGTGATGACGCCCGACACCGCAACGATATTGGCATCGGAGCGAAGTAACGTGATGAGCAGGAACTGCGCCTCGGCCGACCCGTTGGCCGGACCGACTTCCAGCACGCCATCCTTACCCTGCTCGACACAGGGACGGATCAGCTCCTGGAAGGCGTTGAGGGCGGCTGCGCGCGTATCGGAGTCGCTGTTGTCCTCGCGGATATGCGCGATCGGACGCAACGAAAACGTTTCCGAGCCGCCTTCAATGAGGAAAGCGGCGGCTTCGGCGCCGGCAACCATGATCGCCTGCTGTGTCAGCAGATGGTTCAGAAATGTGGGCAGGTTCTCCGCATCCAGGAGGCGCTGCACATGTTGCGATCGACGCGCTCCGGCGCCGGGAATTTTCTTTTGTTCCGATTCCGCGTCCTGTGACGGCTGCTCGACAACGCCTGATGCCACGATTCACCTTCGCTTTCGCTGGTCTGCTCGATTCGTCCTTACCCGCACGCGCGCCAAACCCCGCTAATTTACCGCAAAGGTTCGGCGGATGCCATTTCCGGCAGTTTCACCAAGACGTGCATGCCGGCCCGCATTCCCTCTGTATTCTCAAGCTGGAGCCGCACACTCTGGCTCGAGTTGGCAGTCGTCGCGTTGGCGACCGGGTTGAGTAATACGATTTCCGCGTTTGTCCACTGATCGGTGTGGTCATCGGCGTAACGAACCTGAAGTTTTTGGCCAGGCTTGAATGATTTGGCCACGGTCGCCGGCATGTAAACGTCCACATACAGCGGCTGATTGGTCACGATGGTCATGACCGGACCCTTGGGATCGTTGGAAGCCAGTTCGCCTTCGTGAATGTTGATCTGCTGAACAATGCCGTCGGTTGTTGCGCGAAGTTCGCGAAGCTGAAGCTTGACATTTTGGGCATCGACTTCGGTTTGCTTCTCTTTCTTGTCCATCTCCGCCATTTCTTTGCGAGCGACGGAGATCGTGTAATCGAGTTCTGCCTGCTTTGCATCGAGCTCGCTGAACACATGCTTTTTTAAACCTTCGGCCTTTTGATCCCACTCGAGCTTTTTTTCAGCCGCCTGCGCTTCGTCGGCTTTGATCTCGACATCGGAACTGGCCAGCTTCGCCTCGAGCGTCTTGAGATCGGCCCGGTCGGCGCGGTCGTCTTGCTTGGCCAGGAGCTGGCCCTTCTTAACGATGTCGCCTTCCTTCACGAGCACTTGGGCGACCACGCCCGGCCCGTTGAAGTTCAGCCCGCGCTGCTCAGAGGGCTTTGTAATGCCGGTATAGGTGAGAGGTTGATCGGCCGAGGAAGGCGCTTCCTGGGCGGCAAGAGCCACCCCGCCAACGCCGAGAAGGACAGCCATCGCCGCACATCGCGCGGTCGCTTGTTTGAACATGGACTTGGGTCTCCGATGGGATGCCGAGTTTACCATACAACGTTTTTGCGTCGTGTGCCGTTAAAATGCCTTTATCAACACTTTGTTCGGCCTTCATTCTAAGGCAGCAAGTTCCGAAAACTCGCTCCAACCTGAAAGCGCTACCGATTCTTTGTCGTGAATTGGCCAGAGATGCAAGCGGTCCAACCGCCAGCGGTCAAGAAAAACTTCTCTTCACCCTCGAGCCGGGCGGGAATCCATTCCTTTGAACTTACGTCCTGTCCTGATAAAGAGTTCTTCTCCAAAAGCTGTAATTATCCGAATCCCAATTCGTCCAACTGCCTCTCATTTAACCCGAAATAGTGGCCAATTTCATGCAAAAGTGTTATCCGGACCTGCTGGACAAGCTGAGCCTCGCTGTGACTGACGTTTTCGATGTCTTCCTGAAAGAGGCTGATCACGTCCGGTAACGAACCCGACTCCTCCACGCTTCGCCGCGTCAGCGGTCGGCCCGTATACAGGCCCAGCAGCAATCTGTCGCCCGGCATGCCGAGGCGGCTGCGTTCCGTTGGCGTTGAGCGGTCGCGGACTTCGATCGACAGATATTCCACGTACTCCGCGAATGGTTCAGGCAGAGATTCGATCGCCTCCTCAACCAGTTGACCGAAGCGCGCTTTGTTTACGTGATAAGGCATCGTTAGAATCGCCTAAGTCCATTTATTCTAGCGCGCGTTTTTTAAGTTTTGTGAGGGAATTATGAGAGCAATCGATTCCCGCCTGATTCACGGCGGATGGTGGTTTGCCCTGACGACGATGCTTACGCTCGCCTGCGGGTGCGGAACGCCGAGTTTCCTGGTGACGCCTGTTGCCAATTCCAACACGCTTGACGAGCAGGTGGTCGAGGCCGGCACGGGGTTTTTCCCGAAGAAAATCGCGATCATCGAAGTCGAAGGGATGCTGGCCAACGCCAAGACCGGCGGGCTGCTGCAGGCCACAGAGAATCCGATGAGTCTTTTCGCGCAGCAACTTGAGCGAGCCCAATCGGATCCATCGGTATCGGCGGTGGTGCTCCGGGTCAATTCGCCTGGTGGAACCGTTACTTCCTCCGACGCGATGTACGAGCTCATCAAACGCTTTAAGGAGAAGACGCATAAGCCTGTAGTGGCATCCATTCAAGAGGTGGGAGCAAGCGGGGCTTTTTATGTCTCATGTGCGGCTGACAAGATCGTCGCGCAGCCGACCAGCATCGTCGGAAGCGTCGGCGTTATTTTTGAAAGCATGGAATTCTCCGGCACCCTCGGAAAGATCGGGGCAAAGGCCTGGTCCATCACCAGCGGCTCGCTGAAGGATATGGGCTCGCCCTTCAAACCACTTGGCGATCAAGAGCGCAGCGTGATGCAGCAGATGGTGGACGAATACTTCACCCGATTCATCAATATCGTCCGGACCAATCGCAATGTGAAGGAAGCGCCTGCGAAAGACTTAATGTTCTACAAACAGCCGGACTATGCCGGCGTGTACAGCGGACGCGTATTCAGCGGGCAAACAGCACAAAAACTCGGGCTTGTGGATCGACTCGGGTTGCTGTCGGACGCGATCGATTTGGCAAAAGAGCTGAGCCATTCCAAGGGTGCGAGCGTGATCCTGTATAAGCGCCCGTATGGCTACTCGGGATCAATTTATGCCAGCAGTGAAATCCCTCCGGCCAAGGCCAGCATTACCCAACTGAATCTGCCGGGCGTCAATGGTCTAATCCCAACAGGCTTTTATTACCTCTGGCAGCCTGGTTTATAGCCTTGCCTCGCTTTCATGATTTCCCTCACTTGTACAAAATGCCAGGCATTGTTGACGATGGATGACGCCTTTGCCGGCGCCGTTTGCCGTTGCCAGTATTGCGGGACGATTCAGACGGTGCCGGCCCAATTAGGGGCCAGTTCGACTTCGCACCAAAAAGGCGTCAAGACGCTCTATCAGAAAAAGACGCCGGCAGGTGGTGCCCCCGCGACTGGGCAGTCAAGCGGTTTGGACGAACTGGCGCAGACTGTTGGCAGTGGCTCTGGGCTTGGTCGGGTTTCTGCTCCGGAGAAACCGGTCAATGCCCAACAAGCTGCATCCGCGCCAGCCGAAGAAAAGGCACGCTGGGGCGCGCCCGTCTTGCCGATCCTCATCGGCGTCGGCCTGCTGCTGCTGATCGGGTCGGGGGTTGCTGTTTTCTTTTTTGCCCGCTCACATGGCGGACCCGAGGTTGGTGGACCTCATTTTGCCGGTGTCACGTTGAATGCCAAGAGCATCGTCTACTTGCTTGACAATGGCAACTCCAATGACACGCTGTTCGATCCTCTCAAAGCAGCGTGCTATAAGTCGCTCGATTCGCTCGGCTCCGATCGCAGATTTCAGGTGATGCTCTGGGACAACAAGGTAGACACGACTGCCTATCCGTCCGACGGCATGCACAGTGCCACAGGCACTGAAATCGCTGCTTGCCGAAAGGCTATGGCGGACACGGTTGCGACCGGCAACAGCCATCTTTCGGGGCCGCTTAAGAAGGCTGTCGCCGAACACCCCGATGCCATTGTTATCGCCACGGCCAAATGGGATTTAGATCGTGAGGACCGCGATGCTTTGGCCGAAGCTCAGGGAGCGGGTATTAAGCTTTATACATTTGGCCTTGGGGCTGCTCCCGAATCCGGCGATCTGAAGCTCGCTGCCTCTGCTTCAGGCGGCCAGTTCAAACATCTCTCTGCAGGCGACCTGAACATCGCTTCCGAATGACTGGCAATGCCGGGGCTGTTGCGAGTTCCAAACCAACCGTGAAATCAATCCGTATTACGGGTATTCTAGCTGGCCCGATAACAGCCTGCGGGTTGGTCGGCCACGGCCGGTAATAATGCGGATGCGAAATTTCGCAAGCCCGCTCACCGGCTGGCCGATGAAGGATTAGAAGAGGTTTGGGTTGTTTTATCGGACGCAAAGGTCTTTACAAAAAGACCTGCACGAACGTTCGGCGGAGCCGGGCGGAGATCACGCGGCTGGGTTGACGGGAATGTCAGAACCCGCTGCTTGCCCGAGCTTCAAAGGATTGGGTCTTACTCGGGTAAAAGCAGTGAGCAAAACACGCAAATCAAAAAAGGGTGTATCGGCTAAGGCTAAGCCCTCCAGCCGGCGAACATGGGTCGTCATGACCTGCCTGTTTGGAATGCTCCTCAGCACAGGTGCATTGCTCAAGGTGCTGGACCCTGGCCCCCTTACTCAGGACGCCTCGAGCAGCCTGTTTGCAATCGGTGATCAGACTATCGATCGCGTTTTCGAGACGAACGTCCCGATGCGCGCGGCACATTGGAAATCAATTTATATTCATCAGAGCCTGACCAGTGATGGCGATGCCATATCGCTGGGCCGCGGAAAAGCGGGCCTTCCAGACCACTTTGTCATTGGCAACGGCAGCGGCTGTGCTGATGGAGAAATACAAATTGGCAGGCGCTGGTCGCAGCAGCTTCCCGCCGGTCTTTCCGAGGCGGCACGAGCTGATTCAATCAGCATCTGCCTGATCGGCGATTTCAACCACAACCACCCCACTGCAACCCAGGAAGCGCGTCTGGCGCAGCTTGTGACGGCACTGCAACACCAGTTTCGGATTTCGTCGGAGCATGTGCTGCTTGTCACCCGACGCAACGCCGGTGTCCTGGGTGCGGGAACAAACTTTCCCGTCGCGGAATTGCGTTCGCAGCTTATTCCGTAAGCGGCAACACACACGCCCATCTTGCCGCCGACTATTGGCGACTTGGTGCGGTCCAATTCCCAAACCGGCAATAAGCTTCATATTCGAATTCGCCGGGGCTTGATCTTCTGCCCGGTCTTTCCTACCTTTCCCGCAATGTTGATGATTTGCCCAACCCAAGCGCTCTTAGACCGGCAAATCGGGAGGCCTTCTGCTTTTGCGTTTTTCTCGCTCAGGGGGTTATTCGCGAAACCGCACCATAGGTGTTTCCCGCATTAGAAAATTCATGGGGACGGCCACCAACAAAGCACGCGATTTGGCCGGACATAACGTATAATTCATCGGATAATGGAGATAGTGCGTACCTGATGATCCTGCTCTGGCGGAACATTAGGTGAGTTGCCGTAGGTAAAAGGCAAGCCTGCATGGCTGAGAAATTGCTTCAGTACGATGTGATCGAGCGTCTGGGTGAAGGCGCCAAGAGCTTCATTTATGCCGTTCAGGATCCGACCACCGGCCGGAAATATGCACTCAAGCATGTAACCCGCGTTGAACCGAAAGATATCCGCTTCATCGAGCAGATGGAGACGGAATATGAGGTCAGCAAGAATTTCACGCATCCGAATCTTCGCCGCACATTTGAGTTGAAGATCAACAAGACCTTGTTAATGAAGGTGACCGAAGCCTTCCTGCTGATGGAGCTTGTGGACGGGAAACCGCTCGAAGTTCGTCCTCCCGCAACGCTTCTGGAAGCAATCGACACGTTTATCAATGCGGCGAAGGGCCTCAAGGCGATGCACGCGATGGGATATATCCATTGCGATATCAAGCCAAATAACATCCTTCGCAATCCCAAAGGTGAAGTGAAGGTGATCGATTTCGGCCAAAGCGCGAAAATCGGCACCGTGAAAGAGCGTATCCAGGGAACACCTGATTACATTGCGCCCGAACAGGTCATGCGCAAGCCGGTCGAGATCCAGACCGACATTTATAACTTGGGTGCGACCTTATATTGGGCGGTGGTGGGCAAACCCTCGCCGACGCTCTATACCGTCAAGAAGGGTGAAAACAGCTTCCTGATGGACACGATGCTTGAAACCCCTCAGCAGCTCAAACCGGAGACGCCGACAGCGCTCTCCAACCTCATCATGGAGATGATCGCCACGCGAAAAGAGAGGCGTCCTGCCAATATGGATGAGGTCGAAACGCGTCTGGAACTGGCAAAACACGTCCTCTCAAAACAAAGCTCAGCCACACCTCCCGCCCTCGCGGCCGATTCCAAAGCTGATCTGACGGACATCGATATTGCTGAATAAGTTACGCGAGGCCGCAGATAGCCGCTTCCAAATCAGACATTTATTTAGCATGCTAACGTTTCGAGGTGCCCTCTGTCTAGCTTCATGTCCGGGAAACCGGGTGTTGGTCGAAAACAAGAGGAACTGATTTGGAGGTATTTATGCGATTTGGAAAGAAGCTCATTGGCGCAGTGTTGGGCCTTGGCCTGACATTGACCCCCGCATTCACCTTCGCCGCCGACCGGCATGTGGATCGGCACGATGACCGCGGTCGGCCGGCGGTTCATGAAGACTTTCGCGTGCAGGAAATTCGTGGGGATCGAGACCGGGATCGCGACCATGTGACCTTTGAGCGGCCGCGCGTCGAAGTGGTGGTTCCGGCGCACGTTGGGCTTTACGCACCGGATTGTCGGTAAGCTTTGTAACTGATATTCACGCGGCTCCGGGACCTCATCGTTCCGGGGCCGCGCAAGAGGGGTTACTTGGCTTCCCGCCAATTCTTTGCCCATCCTGCTTCGACTTTCAGCGGCACGGCCAGTTTCATCGCGTTTTGCATTTCCTCTTTGATCATTGCCGTTTCAGATTCAACGACATCAGCGGGCGTCTCAAAAACCAGTTCGTCATGAACCTGAAGGAGCATACGGCTCGGCCGATTCTCTTTCCTGAGCCGGCGATAAATGTTGAGCATCGCGACTTTGATCAGATCGGCGGCAGAACCTTGCACCACGCTGTTGATCGCCATCCGCTCGCTGCCATTGCGGATGCGAATGACGGCGCTGTTGATGTCTGGAATCGGTCGGCGCCGGCCAAGGATGGTTTCGACATACCCCTTATTCTGGGCGTCATCGACGCATTTCCTGAAGAACCCCTGGATGCTGGGAAATCGGCGATGGTAAGCCTTGATCAGCTCCTGGGCCGATTTCACATTGAGCCCTTCGATTCGGCGAGCCAACCCCATGGCGCTGACGCCGTAAATGATGCCGAAATTGATGATTTTTGCCTGCCCGCGCTGATCGCGTGTCACTTTATCGAGCGGCACATCGAACACTTCGGCCGCCACCGCGCGATGAATATCCTCATCCTGCTCGAACGCTCGAACGAGCGCCGGCTCCAGCGTGAAATGCGCCAGAACCCGGAGCTCGATCTGGCTGTAATCCGCCGACAGGAGCACGTTTTCCGGCTTGCCTGCGACAAACGCCATACGAATCCGGCGACCCTCATCTTTGCGGATTGGGATATTCTGAAGATTGGGATCGCTGCAACTGAGACGGCCCGTTTCGGTGCCGGCCTGGTTGAAGCTGGCATGAATCCGGCCCGTCTGCGGATTGACGTATTCGGTAAGGCTATCGAGGTAAGTGTTCTTCAGCTTGACCAGCTCGCGGTATTCCAGCACGAGCTTTGGCACTTCATGCTGATCGGCCAGCTTCTCCAGCACTTCCGCATCGGTGCTGGCCGC
>JANWHF010000352.1 GCA_025450555.1 Tepidisphaeraceae bacterium
CATTTTCAACGGCGTCTGCCCCACCGCCTGGCCATCCAGCGATACCTGCGCGCCTGAAGGCGTCGAGCGAATCGATAAATCTTTCTTCACCGCGCCCAGTTCCAAAACATAATTCGGCGAGCTATCGCTCCATTTGACCACCTGCCGAACCGGCGACCAGTCGGCCCGCTGTGCCTCGAGCGTGTGCGTCGTCCAATGCCCCTGCGCATCGGCGGTGAATTCCAACTCCATCGAGCCTTGCGACAGCGGAGCGGAGCCGATCGGTTTCCCATCCAGCTTCACGATGCCCGGCACCGGCTGCACCGAAAAGCTGATCCGCTTGCTCTGCGGCTTCAGCTCAATCAGCAGCGAGCTGGTGTCGTAGGCGCGCATGAGATGGATCGTCTGATCCTTGAAGCCGATGCGCGAAGCGATGACATCGTGCTCGTCCTGGTCGTTATGAAAAACGAATTTGTGCGTGATCGGCCCCGGACCTTGCGGCTCGCCGTCGATCGACAGCGTTGCATCCGCCGGCTGCGCGGTGATGGTAATTTCCCTTGTCGTCGAGCAGCCGGTGATCACCAGCAACGCCGCCAGCCACCCGCCCAATATCATGGACCGCATGAAATGAACCTCCCGTCTGTTCATTGCCGAACGGGCATCATAACAGATTTGGAAACAACGCAGCACAGCCTTCCAGGCTGTGAGATGAAGATCACAGGCTGGAAGCCTGTGCTACGTGACTGCGCGGAGCGGCGAGCATTTCGATGCCTCTTACTCGATCAACATCGCGTCGCCGTAGCTGAAAAAGCGGTAGCGTTCGTCGATCGCGGTGCGATAAACGCGGCGTTGTTCGTCGAGGCCGATCATCGCGGCCACCAGCGCGATCAGCGTGCTGCGCGGCAGGTGAAAATTGGTGATCAGCGCATCGACGTGCTTCCACTGGTAAGGCGGGAAAATGAAAATGCCGGTTTGATTGGTTCGCGGGACGAACGGCGCATCAGCGGGCTGACTTTCGAGCACGCGGGCCGAAGTCGTTCCCACGGCGATGATCCGCCTGCCCTGCGATTTGGCTCTATTCAAAGCCTCTGCCGCCGCGGCATCGATCGAATACGACTCGACATGCATCGCATGCCCCTCCAGCGTCGGGCTGGTGACCGGCTTGAAAGTGCCCATGCCGACGTTGAGCGTGACAAAAGCGCTGTCGATCTTCTTCGCCGCAAGCTCCGCGAAAAGCTCCTTGGAAAAATGCAGAGCCGCGGTCGGCGCCGCGACGGCTCCCGCCTCGCGCGCGAAGATGGTTTGATAGCGCGAGCGGTCCAGGGGATCGCGGAGATCGTGCCGTTTGTCCCGCTTGATGTAAGGCGGCAGCGGCATGCGCCCGATGCGTTCGAGCAAATCGATCGCGCGCTGCGGGCATTCAATGCTCAAGCGAAATTCCCCGCCGCCGCGGTTTTCGATCACGCGGGCGCGATACGCCGGGGCATCCGCGAAGAGCAATTCGTCCTCCGCCGCCTTTCCAACCTTGTTGAGCAGGACGATCCACTGGCCGGCGACCGGTTCATCGAGAAAGAGTCCTTCGATGATGCCGCCGGTGCTTTTTTGCAACGTGAAGCGTGCCGGAATGACGCGGGCATTGTTGAAGACCAGCAAGTCGCCGGCGCGCAGCACTTGCGGAAGGTCCGAGAATGTACGATGCGCGATCGAACGATTTGAACGCTGATAATGCAGCAGGCGGGAAGCTGTCCGCTGCGGCGGAGGCGTTTGGGCAATCAGCTCAGGCGGAAGATCAAAATCCAGATCGCACGTCAGCATGGGGTTTGCGCATCGATGATATGGGACGTTTCGTTTGAATTCCAAGGACATCGCGGAAGGAGAAAAAAAGAGCCGCGCACGGAGTAAGCGGTCCTCCGAGCGCTCCGAGAAAAGAGGGGATAAGTACATTTTCCGCGAAAAACGTACTTATCGCCTTTTTCAAACCGCGCACCCAATCCGCTTACTGCGTGCGCGGCTCTTTCCGTTCTGCTCCTGAGGCGCGTCTTGATAGCAACGCTGTTGTTGTCTTGCGCAATCTGAACCGGTCCCCCGATGTTTCCCCAAAACATCATCCGGCATAAACCGAACTCTTTCACATGCGTCCGATCAAAACGCGGAAAATCAATTTAACCATGATTTTCAGGGGTTTTTGCCACTCACACAATTTGGTCGCGCAAACCTGCCCTCCCGCTTTGCTTCCGGCACTGCGTGGATCTGCTCGCCAATGTCAGCCTGATCGTCGCGACGCTGGACCTGAAAGTGGTCAAGGACATCCGCGACGCCATCCGCTCGGCGGACATCGCCTCGGGTAAGGGGCAGCCGGCCGCGTTCATTGGTCCCGCGCCGACGCCTCCGCCGCAGTTGGGGGCCGACCAGGAAGCCGAGGTTGAGCCTCGGCTGGTGATCCATCCTGATCCCCTGATCGAGCCGCCGCTGGTCTTTCATGAGGCGCCGCGGATCGAAGCTTCCGCGCCGGTGCATGTGCCGGCGCCGATTGAAGTCGAGCCGACGCCGGCTCCATCGCATTCGTCTTCTGGGAAATCTCCCATCCAGCCGCCCTGGGCGTTAATGCCCTGGCAGACTCCTGTGCAAATCCCGCCTAAAGTGAAGGTGACGATTGTTCGGCCCGATATCATCAACAAGGGCTCGTTGATCGACTTCTTTATATGAGAATCGCATGAAGCCTGGTGCGGAAAAACAAACCTCCACGTCGCCGGCGGCGTCTTATACCGGTGTGAGGAGAAATGCGATGCTGGAGCCCAACCAGGTTGAAGAACTGATCTGTCTCGTGGCTGCCCTCGATCGGCCCGCGCTGATCCGCCATCTGCAAAACGTCCGCGCGAGTTTTCCGGTCGATTTCACCTCCGAATTTCTCGATACCGCCGATCTCGATCGCCTCCGGCACATCCTCGTCGCCCTCTGCCTGCATTGTCAGCACATGCCCGATCTGGACATGCCCAGCGCGGCGTAAACCCGCTTATCAAGCCAGTCCAAATTTCCGCAGGATGTCTCGAACCTCTGGTGTTCCGCCGATTTCCTCGGGGAGCTTTGCGCCTGCAGTGCAGAGCCGCTCGACGGTGGCGGGATAATTCCCGGCGCTTCGCCGCCAGCCATGTTCTGATCCGTGAATCGCCCAGCCCAGGGGCGTCGCATGGAACTCATTATGGGTGTCGTTCAGAGGCGGGTGATGCGCGAGGAGGAGATCGACCAGGTCGGCTAGTCCATGCCAGGCGGCCCAGTGAAGGGCGGTGCCGCCATGGGGGCCGCGACCATCAATGGGCCAGCCGAAGGAAAGCATCAACCGGATGGATCCCATGTCACCCGCCTGGGCGGCGTCGGCCAGCTTTCCTTTTGAGTCATCAGACAGTCGTTTGATCAATCCGGGATCGCTGTCGAAGACCTTCCGTGCCAGTTGTTCGTTCTGCATCAGGCAGGCCTGAGCCAGCTTGATCTCGGCGGGACTGCGCTCCATCAGCAAATCCACGACTTCTTGGTGCCCGCGCTGATGGGCGATCTGGTGCGGGGTCTTGGTCGATCCCAGCGTCCAAATGTAAATGCTTCCGCCAGCTCGGGGATTGCGCATGGGGAAATATTTTGACGACACGCTGATATTGATGCAGGCGGGATCGGAATCGAGATGCTTTTTTGCCAGCTCCAGGTCCCCCACTGCCGCCGCCATCAGCAAATCGGTCCGGCAGCCTCGCTCGATAAGGTATTTCGCGACCGAGAGGCGGTTGTCGAGCATGTACTGGGCAGGCGTCGATTCGTGATCCACGTCCAGGGCGTCGATGATGGCGCCATGGTCCAATAGAAATCTCGCTACTTCTATCGTTCCAGCGCAATGGAGTGGCGTTTTCCCATCGCCACCGGGCGCGTGCACCAGCGATGGATCGGAGGTAATGAGTTCCCGCAGGCGATCGAGCTTTGCAAGATGGGCGGCCGCGTGGACATCGACTTTCGCGCCGCGAGAGATCAGATAGTCGCCAAGATCATGATCGGCCCAATCGAGAATGCCAAACCCACCGGCCCACCATTGACTGCGGGCATTCATGTTGGCGCCGTAGCGAAGCAGAACGTCAACCATCTCGCGCTTGCCCGGCTCACGCGTGCAGAGAATGGCCGGAGCATCGAAGGCAAAACATGGATCGTTGATGCGGGCGCGAAGCTCGGAGTGCCGATCCAGTAGCTCCGAGACGCGATGCGCGTCGTTGGCGCTGAAGGCTTGTTTGAATTCATCGAAGGGATTAATGGCTTGAGTCGTTCCTGTTTCCATTGCGAATTCCAAGCGAGCTTTTAATTTGCCCGGCGAGGGAAAACGAGGGGACACCCCGTTTAATAGCCGCGACGCGAAGCGGAGCGCTTTCCCATAGCGCTCGGAGAAGCGCTCCGCTTCGCGTCGCGGCTAACTAACCGAGGTAGTCATATACGTCCCGCTATCATTTGTCAGAATTCGGTAGTCTATTGGCCCGGAAACTGCCGCTCCACTATTATCACCGCTAGATTTGATCGTAATGGATCCGTAAACGCGAGCGGCAAGAGCATGGTGATCACGATCGATGGCCCAGCGGGCACCGGCAAATCCAGCGTGGCGCTGGGCGTGGCGGATCGTCTGGGCTTTGGGCTGCTCGATACCGGCGCGATGTATCGCGCGGTAGCACTTGAGGCGCTGCGCCGCAAAGCGCCGCTGTCGGATGCCCGCGAGCTGGCTTTCATCGCCCGCCATGCGCGCATCGAATTTGACTGGTCGGCTCATCCGCCTGAAGTCATTTTGAATGGCGAGCCGGTGAGTCACCTGCTGCGCAGCGGCGAGACTTCGCAGGCGGCATCGCATGTCGCGGTTGTTCCAGCGGTGCGCGAGCTCTTGGTAGCGCGACAGCGGGAGTTTGCGATCGCGCGGGGCGACATTGTCACCGAAGGTCGCGATCAAGGGACAGTTGTTTTTCCCGATGCGCAATTCAAGTTTTACCTGGACGCGACGCCCGCCGAGCGCGC
>JANWHF010000353.1 GCA_025450555.1 Tepidisphaeraceae bacterium
ATTGGCGATTCGAGCGTCAGCTTGGAGCCATCGAAAGTTTGAATTTTGCCAGTGAGATGATCGCCATTTTTGAAAATAACCTCGTCGGCATGTACAGCCGCCGCCAGAAGAAGCATTGAAGCCAAAACCGCGATCCCGCTAAATGAACGTGCTTTTTGTGCCATGGCACGTTCATGCTAGTGATGATCGGCAAATGAATGCAAATCCGTCACTCGCAAGCGACAAAGGGTTTGCGGAAGCAGGATGACAGCCCTCATTTAACGCCAATATCCGTGAATCCAGACCCAGCGATGATGCGCCCGTACCCAATGTCCGCGCACCCACACGGCGCTGTAATAAGGACGCGCCGGCTCGACTTCCACAATCGGCGCAGGCTCGGGAGCAGTTTCCTCGTACGTGACGGTTGCAGGTTCATCCTCGACGTGAACTCGCGCAACGGGCCGATGGGTGTAGACCGTGCAACCGGCCAAAGACATCGCGGATATGGCAGCAATCGTGAATATCGCGTTTTTCATGGTCTGCTCCTGTGAAATCGCCGCTGAGCGCGAACGATTCGCGTTGGAGGCCGGTGATGCAAAGATAATGCCGCAGTTGATGGGTCTGCCAGTCCGCGAGGCTTTATGCAGTTTCCTTCGATGGTGGATGGATTAACGCGATGATCGACGCCCAGAGCAGGGAGATCGCGGCGAACATCACCACGCCGATCCAGAGCAGAATCTGCTCGGCGGCGAGCGTGGCATCCAGGCGAATGTGAATTGACAGCGTTGAACACACCGCGGCTGCAATAAGCAGCACCGTAAGGCATCGCGACTTTTCTCCAAACGCGATTCTGCCAATACAAAATGCCGGTAACAGCATCACGCAGAAGTGCGCGCGGCTGGAGTTGGGCGACAGAAGCACCATGAGCAGAAGAACGATGCCACATTCGATGATGTCACGGCTCGGCCAGTGCGGCACGTGTCCCTCGGCGCTGCTTGCGGCATCAGGAGACTTGCTTCGCACTCGGCGCCACATCGCCCAGGCAGCGATCAGTAGAGCTACGATGCAGCTCAACAGATAACTCATGCGGATCACGGCTGGCGAAGGATGCCGATCTCGATCGACGACATGAAATTCACCCGGCGCGATGCGCCAAGTTGTCATCAGCCATCGCTTGGCCGCGCCAGCAAAACTCTGATTGTTGTCAAGCTGATTTTTCCAATCGCCGGGAACGTAATTCGAGCGTTCCATTGGCGCGAGGTAAAGACGCGACCATTCGGCCAGCCAAAGCCCGCGCTGCGGCGGCGCATGAACGGTGTTCGGAAGAACATTCGCGCCAATTGCTATGATGATGAGCCACGCCGCGGCGACGGGCTTGCGCTTCCAGACCAGGTACGGAGCAAAAAGCAAAGGCGTACACTTGAAGGCGGCGGCCAGGCCGATCCAAGTGGCTGCACGCATGGATTTTCGAGCGACGATCGCGCCGCACCCGGCCGTCAGCAGCGCGCCAATCAGCAAATCAGTCTGCAGATGCGTCAGTGAATTGAGCGCAAATTGCAGCGCGCAGACCAGCCCCAGCAGAAACGCCCAGTGCTCGCGCGGCTTGGCTTGCGGGAATTCTCCCAACGGCTCCAATCGCGGGCCGGCCGCCAGGCGCCATGATTTCCAGATCATGTAAATCAGGCAGACCGCTGAAATGATGAACCAGGTTGCCCGCGCGGGTCGAAGCGGGAGCCATGTAAAGACGATATTCAACCAAGCCTGAAATGGGGGATAGGTAAAGGTCTTTTCATTCGCGTAAAAATCACGTCCGGCTCGCAACATCATCGACACGCCCGGCCCCGTGCGATCCCACGCCGACTGGTGCTTGAACGTCGCGCCAAATCCCATGATGATCAACGCGAGAGTCAGCGCGATCGAATAGGGATGCCGCAGGATGGATATAACCGGGCCGGCCGGACCATTCACTCGCGTTTCCGGTACTTGCTCTTGCGACGTTTGATTGGGAAATTGATGGCTATTGCTGGATCCGTCCACGTTGAGCGACATGTGTGCTTTCTGAGCCCGATGGGATAACTGCCGAACCCTTCAAAAGAGCAGTAACGATTCGGCAGCGCGGTGGTTCGATGTAGTTTATTGAAGTTGTTGACCGATTGCCATGAATCTTACAACGACGGAAATCTTCGAAGTGCATCTGAGCGCCGGGGCAACGATGGTCACCTTCTACTTTCGCAGCGCCCCCTCGCCGGCACAGGTGATCGAAGCGATCGAGAATTGCGAGCGATTCCAGCAGAATGCCGACCTGTTCACTCGGACTCTCCAGCGCGTTCGCCAGCATGATTATTCGCCGATCATCAGGACACTGATTCTCAACGACTGATCGCCGCCATCAGTTCCTGGCGGTGACATATTCGATTTCTCCCGGATCGGGCGACAAGCCGGCGCGAGCACCCTCCTTGAGAAGGCGGGTGATCGCCTCGCGCCCGCGCTGCCCGTAATCGAGCGTCCAGTGATTCACGTACATTCCGACAAAACGATCCGCCAGGTCTCGATCCAGATCGCGCCCAAATTGCAGTGCGTATTCCACCGCTTTGGGCCGATTATCCAGGCTGAATTGAATCGATCGCTTGAGGATGTCAGTGATCTCCTGCATCGCTTCATGCCCGAGGTCTTTGCGGATGCAGTTGCCGCCGAGCGGCAAAGGCAGCGAAGTTTTTTCGTGCCACCACTGGCCCAGGTCCACCAACTTGTGCAGGCCCGACTGCTGATACGTCAGTTGCCCCTCATGAATCAGCAGCCCGGCGTCGGCTTTCCCCTCGCGGACGTAAGCCGGGATCTGGTCGAACATCACGACTTCGGTTTTGTAATTCTGCCCCGCTTTTCCCAGTGCCAGTTGCATCGCCAGGAATGCGGTCGTGAGATTGCCGGGAATGGCGACTTTCTTCCCACTTAAATCAGGCAGAGCCCCGTGGCCAAAATCGCCATTCCGATCCTCCCGGCACACCACCATTGGCCCATACTGATCGCCCATGCTGCTGCCGCAACTTGTCAGGGCATATCGCTCGGCCACATAGGGATAGGCATGGATCGAAATCGCGGTGATTTCCAATTCGCCGCACATCGCCCGCTGATTCAAAGTCTGAATGTCCTGCAAGACATGCTCAAACCGCCATCGGCCCGAAGGAATCAGCTCCTTGGCCAATCCATAAAACATAAAAGCATCGTCCGGATCGGGCGAATGCCCCAGGCGAATAAGCGTCTGATCCATCTGCATCCTCATCTATGGCAACTTATCTTCATCCCATTTCGGGGCGGGGATTATAAGGCCAATGAATTCAGACGAAAGCCGTTTCGGGGAAATTGAAAGGTCAAATCCTACGCCGCCCAGTGCACGGCTCCTTCATCCTCCAATTTCCCCCGGCAAACCCTCCAGTTGCAACAACGGCCTGATTTCGACAGTGCCCTTCTTGGCACCCGGGATCCGGCTCGCGATCTCGATCGCGACATCGAGATCAGGGGCGTCGATCAGGAAGTAGCCGCCGAGCTGTTCGCGGGTTTCGGCAAAGGGGCCGTCGGTGACGAGCCGGCGGCCTTCGCGCATGCGGACACTGGTGGCGGTCTGCACGCTTTGTAGCGGATTGGCGCCAAGGAACTGTCCAGCCGAGTGAAGATCGTGGGCGAGTTGCGTCGAATCCTGGTAGCACTGCGTTCGCTCGGATTGGGACATCGCCTGCTCTTGCATGTAGATCAGAAGCATGTATTTCATGATTGCAAGCTCCGTGGGTGCGCGTTCCATTTACTGTCGGGCCTAAATGAAGACAGCGGAGGGTTTGATTCAAGCGCTCCGCTACTGGGATTTTGATGCGCCATCACTGCCCTACCAGCACCATCCAATGAACACCGAACCGGTCAGCGAGCATTCCGAATTGGGAGGAGAAGAAGGTCTTGTTCAGCGGCATCGTGATCTGCCCGCCCTCGGAAAGCGCTTTGAAAATCTTCTGCGCCTCGGCATCACTGGCGGTGCTGATCGAAAGCATGATGCCGTCAAATTTGGTGGCGCCAGAGCAGCGCCCATCAGAGGCCATCACGGTGGTCTGGCCGATTTGAAGAGCCGCATGCATCACCTTATTGGCGGCAGCCGGGTCCATGTTGGGCTGCGGCTCGGGGCACTCGCTGAAGCGCATGAGCATCTGCACTCTGGCACCGACCGCCTTCTTGTAAAACTCAATCGCTTCGTCGCAGCGGCCGTTGAAATTGAGATGGGGTTCAACTTTCATGATGCAGTCTCCTTCGATAAAGGGGTTTTTCGTAAGACCGAGAAGTTTCTTCCCGGGACAATTCTTCTGAAGGACGGCAGTCGCGGACCGCCGCAAATCCTAACGGTGTCGCAGAAGCGACCGCCCTCCATTTTGCTCTATCGCGACGCGACCTGAGCGCGAATCCGCTCTTCCTGCTCTTTCACTTCCGGGGTCAGATTCGGTCCGAAATCTTCGGCCTCGAAGACCTGACGAACTTCAATTTCGCTCTCATGGCCGGGGTGCGGATTAAGCGAGCGCTTGGCCCATTCGATCGCTTCCTGGCGCGACTTGACCTGGATGATCCAGAAGCCGGCGATAAGCTCCTTGGTTTCGGCAAATGGGCCATCGGTGACGATGCGGCGCTCGCCGGTGAATTTCACCCGCGCGCCCTTGGCGCTGGATTGAAGCCCCATCCCGTCCACGAGCACGCCCGCTTTGGCCATTTCTTCGTTGAACTTGCCCATCGCGGACAACAGCTCGGGACCCGGAAGAACTCCGGCTTCGGAATCCTTGTTGGCCTTGACGATCATGAGGAATCGCATGTGTGTCTCCTGAGGATTAGATGTCTTCTTTGCAAACTGATGCGGCCACATGCCGCGTCAACACCCGGTAGTCGCACCGCAAGACCACGAATCGACAAGAAAATCTTCGAAATGAAAATTCCTATTAGCTCAGGTCTGATAGCCTTCTCTGGATGAACCTTCGCTCCGGCTCCTGTTTCGCTAAATCGAGAGCGCGCTCAAAGGCAGCGCGGGCATCCGCGGTTTGTCCCAAGCGACGGCATAATTCCCCTCGCGCCGAATGCGCCAGGTGATAATCGACTAAATCGCCGCGCTCGAGGATGGCATCGATCAGCTTCAGCCCCGAGAGCGGCCCATCACGCATGGCAATCGCCACCGCCCGATTCAATTCCACGATCGCCGACGGCTCGATGCGAAAGAGCAGGCCATAGAGGGCGACGATTTCCGCCCAATCGGTCGCCGCCGCGCTGGGCGCCAAGGCATGCACCGCGGCAATCGCTGCTTGAACTGTATAAGGACCAAACCGGCGCGAGCTGAGCGCGCGCTCGACGAGTGCCGCACCATGCTTGATCTGCTCGCGGTTCCATTTCGATCGATCCTGCTCTTCCAGCAAGATCAGATCTCCGTTAGCCGCGGTGCGCGCAGAGCGGCGAGATTCCTGCAGAAGCATCAGCGCCACAAGCCCGATCACCTCCGGCTCAGGGAGCAATTCCAGCAGAAGCTCGCCCAGGCGGATCGCCTCGGCAGAAAGATCGGCACGCGTCAGCGAATCTCCTGATGACGCGGAATAGCCTTCATTGAACACCAGATAAATGACTTGAAGAACGGCATCCAGCCGATCCGGCAGATCGCTTCGCGACGGGATCTTATAGGGAATGCCTGCCGATTTGATTTTCGATTTGGCGCGGACGATACGCTGAGCGATAGTGGAGCCAGAGGAGAAAAAGGCACGGGCGATTTCTTCGGTGGTCAGGCCGCAGACTTCGCGCAACGTCAGGGCGACCCGCGCCTCGGCAGGGAGCGCCGGGTGGCAGCAGGTGAAGATCAGACGAAGGCGATCGTCTTCGATGCGTTCATCGTCTTCGGGGATTTCGTCGCGCGATTTTCGATTGAGTTGGTCGGCAACCTCCGCGAGCGAGGCATCGTGCCGGGCGCGACGGCGCATGACATCAATCGCCTTGAAGCGGCCGGCGCTGACCAGCCAGGCGCGCGGATTTGCGGGAATGCCCTCGCGCGGCCATTGCTCAATCGCCGATGTGAAGGCTTCGTGGACCGCCTCTTCGGCTAAATCGAGATCGCCGAGCATTCGCACGAGCGTTGCAAAGACGCGACGCGATTCGGCGCGGTAGACCGCGTCTACCACGTCGCGCGGATTGGTCGGGGAATCGATGCCGGACATTGGCGGTGATCATACCGCAGCATGATCTATTTCCCCTCCCTTGGCGTAATCGTCGGGGAATAGCGCGGTTTCGTGAATGCTCTTCGCCAAAGCGCGGCCCCCTCCCAGCCCTCCCCCGCAGAGTACAGCGGGGGAAGGAGTGGATTGGGCGGTGCAGTCTCACATCGTTCTATTTCGGTTTCGTCGCGAGAATCAGCGGCGAGGGGCCCGGCGATTCGACCGTGCGGATGTCGGTAAAACCGGCGTCTTTGAGCCAACTGGAGATTTCCGGAACCGTAAACGTGTCGCCCTGCTCCGTGTTGACCAGCATATTGACGGCAAACACCAGCGCGTTGGGCGGACCCGATCGATCGTCGTTGCAGAGAAATTCCGCAATGGCGATCGTCCCACCCGGCGCCAGGGCGGCAAACGTCTTCTTGATCAAGTCACGGCTGCCCTGCTCACCTTCGGAATGCAGAATGTGGCCGAGCGTGGCAATATTGTGGCCGGTGCCGAAATCGACCGACGCGAGATCGCCTTCGACAAAGCGGAAGCGATCGGCCAGGCCATGGCGCTGCGCGACGCGGCGCGTGACCGGCAGCACGTTCTTCCAATCGACCGCGGTCACGGTGACGTTCGGCGACTTTTGGGCGAGTGCGATTCCCCAGACGCCTGATCCGGTGGCCAGGTCGAGCACGCGAATGGGAGTGGAGCTGGCTCCAATCTTAAGCACCTCGGCCAGTCGCTGAGCCGACGGGTAGCTCATCGGGAAAATATCTTCGACGAATTTTTCGAAGAACTCCGAGGCACTCTCCTCGTTGACCATTACTTCCGGCTTGCCCGTGCGAAGGATCGTTGAAAGCTTCTGCCACTTGGGCATCAGTTGCGAGCTGGTATGGCCGAAAAGGCCGCCGAGGTATGCAGGCTTGCCTTTCACGAGAAACGCAGCCGATTCGGGGGTGAGCGAAAAGCGGTGCTGTCCATCGCGGGCCAGCAGTTCAAACCCGGCCAATGCATTCATCACCATGCGAAGTGCGCGTTTTGAGGCGCCAGTTTCGCTTGC
>JANWHF010000354.1 GCA_025450555.1 Tepidisphaeraceae bacterium
GCTCGCGGTCGCTCCGACCGATACTCAGTTGGCGCGCTCCAGCGTAAGCAGCATGTACTGATGCTTGGCGACAAATGCCGCCGGGTCGATCAGGCTGATGCCATGGCTGGCCAGTGATTCCAGAGACCGCAGGGCATCGTGCAGAAGATGATGCAGTCCCGGCTGCTTTTTTTGGAATTTGTGAAAAGCAAAGTGCATCAGCGGGATGCCGAAGCGCGTCGCCCACATGTGAACGAAGCGTAGGGTCGGGGCCGCATGCGCGGTAATGTCGCGCTGGAATGTGATCGCCCAACCTTCGGATTCCACTTTGCTCACAAATTCCTGCCAGACATGGCAGGATTTTTCATGCGTGGGCTCGCGATAGAAGAAGTCGCAAGCGATCCACTTGCCGCCCTTTTTGAGGATGCGGTTGAGCAAAGGCAGCGCCTTATCGAGCTTCAGATACTGCAATGATTCGGATGTGATCACGGTGCCGAACATCTGCTCATATTGTTTGGCGTCAACCTGCTCGAACTTCGATCCGATCACCGGCACCGACGGGTATTTCTCCTGAATATTCTTGACCTGTACGCGATCGGGTGTGACGGCCACCGGGCTCTGTCCGCGCTCCAGCAGCATTCGGCACAAGCCGCCCATTCCGCAGCCCACATCCATCACCGGGGAATCGCGGTCTACAATCAGATCCAAAAGAAGATGCGCGTAACGCGTCTGTGCCTCGACGACGCTGTTAAGCGTCATGTCTTCAGGCGCAATGTCCGCATTCTCAAAAAATCCGAAGTGGAGAAAGTCGCTGGGAAGGACCTGCGAAAAGAGTTTGAGTTGAACGTCTTCCAGCGACCGGCTGGCCCGCTTGCGATTCCGCTGGAGTTGAATCGCCTGAACCACGTGCTTGGGATGAACGACGCGGGACAGAACTGTTTTGGCGACCTGCGATGCCTTTATTTTTTTCACTGGAGCTCCGTAGCGGGAAGCTTAGTCATTTCGATTAGCCGCTGCTGCATGAAAGCAGATTGATTTTGGAAATCAATGGCGTCCTGCAGCGACCGTCGCCCGGGACCTCATCCTTGCATTGGCGTCACTTGACGGCGAAATAGGCCGTGACTATCTTCCCCGCTTCCCACGCGGCAGTAGGGCGCGGGAGATGGAAAAATAGACTTTGTGCAAAATTGCACGAAGTGGCGATCGGGTTCAAAATGGTACCGCATGAGCCGGATGAAAAGCCACGCGAGGCCGAGCAAGAGGATTCTGGCAGCGGGTGGTATGCGCTGGCGAGCGTTGGATTCGAGTTTGCCGTCGCGATTGGAGTTTTCGGCTGGATCGGCTGGCTGCTGGATAACCGTTGGCACACCCTGCCATGGTTAACTGTTGTCGGCCTGGCCATTGGATTGATTGTCGGGTTTTGGATTCTCTTTCGAGCGGTTCGGCAATCGTTTAAGGATTGACGCATGATGCAGCAGCAGGCCAGCCCATCCTTCACACCGGTGCAGAGCGGCGCTGCGCCCATTGATGCAATGCCGGATGTGAGGCGGCTGCTGTTTCGGCTGGTGCCTGGAGTATTCGGCTCGGTGCTGGTCACGGCCGCGCTGGCCGCCGGTGGCGTGGCCCTCTCCGGCCGGCAGGGCTGGTGGGGTGGATGGCTTGCCGCCACGGTCATTGCCCTGGCGGGCGCCGTCGCCGCGATGCTGCCTATCGCTCCTTCGCTTTTTGGCGGAATGGGCGGCGCGGTTTACGGATATCTGGCGGGAGCCGTGCTGCGCATGCTGGTGATAGTGGGCGGCTGCATCGCGGCGGTCGTCTTCTTCAGGACGTTTGCCTTTGCAATGCTCGTCCTGATCGTGCCGATGTTTTTTGTCCAGCTTGTCGTGGAGGCAATCCTCCTCAGCGGAGCGCTTTGGCCCCGGAAAAACAGTTGACCCGTGACTTGCCCCATGACACACCTATTGCTGCCTCATCTTTCCCTGCTGGCGCAACTCAATCCGCTCGAGCACGTGCTGGACAAGCCGCTGCTGTATCACCACGGCTTCTGGTTTCTTTCCAACAACCTGATCGAACTGCTCATCTCCGCCATCGCCATGCTGATCATCTTCCCGCTGATCACGCGTCCCTATATGCGCGGTGAGCATGTTCCGACCGGCTCGCGGAACCTCTTTGAGGTGATGCTGCTATACATCCGGGAAGACATCGCTCGGCCGGTACTCGGCGATGAGACCGACAAGTACACGCCGTTCCTGTGGACTTTGTTTTTCTTCATCCTGTTCGACAACCTGCTGGGTCTGATCCCGCTGGATGTCTTGACGGGATGGGTGCCGAGGCTCAGCGGCGGTCTGCTTCATCCACTCGGTGGAACAGCGACGGCCAATATCTGGGTCACAGGGGCGCTGGCGCTGATCTCGTTTGTTGTGATGCAGGTCAATGGCATTCGCGCCAATGGGCTGGTGAATTACCTCAAGCATTTCAGCGGCGGCGCGCCCATCTTCATGCTGCCTCTCATGGTCCCGCTGGAGATCATGGGAATGTTCATCAAGCCCTTCGCGCTGGCGATTCGTCTTTTTGCAAACATGATTGCCGGGCATACGGTGCTGGCCGTGCTGTTGATGTTTACCACGATGGCCTTTGGCGCGGGCGCGGCATTCGGGTTTGGCGTCAGCATAATCGTAGTGCTGGCTGGCGTGGCGATGATGTGTTTGGAACTGTTCGTCGCCTTCCTTCAGACGTACATCTTTGTCTTCCTGACCGCCATGTTCATTGCCCAGCTCGTGGTGCATGAGCACGAACATCATAAAGACGAAGGCGGCCATCACGATGAACGCCATGAAAAGCTTGGCACTGGAGACCTGACCGATGCCGCCAAGCTGTCTGACGCCCAGCGTCAGGCGGGCGCGCATATGGCCGGATGAGGATCGAATGTAAATAAACCGGCGCGGCAGTGAGGGTGCCACGCCGACCACGGGACTTGGCGTCCTGAGGATTGAGGCGCGGTGGGAAACAAGCCCCTCCCGCTACGTCGGCCCCCCTCGCGGGCCGGGAATCGCCCACCCCATACGGGCACGAGGAGCATTGGACATGATGAGAATTTTTATCGCCGCCCTTGCGGCATTCGTGCTGTTGACGGCGGCGGTTCCCGCCCAGGCCGCCACGACCGCCCCGCCCGCAGGCGCCAGCAATTATGTCAGCGCGCAATCGGCGGGCCCCAACTACGGCCTGGCGCTGATCGGCGTGGGCGTCGGCGCCGGTCTGGCGGGCGTCGGCGGTGGCGTGGGCATCGGTGCGATCGGCGGACGCGCGTGCGAAGCGATCGCCCGTCAGCCCGAAGCCGCCGGCCGAATCTTCAATACGATGATCATCAGCGCCGCCCTGATCGAAGGATTCACCTTCTTCGCGATGGTCGTCTGCTTGCTCGGCTGGGTCACCGCCAGAGCGTTTGCGCCCTAGAAGCGGAACGAGGTTGAAAATCACCCCGGCGGGCCCCGCGGCTCGCCGGGTGATTTTTAACTCTTCCGGCGACCCTCGATTGCAGATCAATCTCGACGGAGCTTCCCATGAAGCATAAGTTTCTCTTCCTGCTTTTTACGATGATGGCGGTGGCGATGTCGGCCACGCCGGCGCTGGCTGCCGAGGAAGCGCCGGAGGCCACCAGCCCGCTGTATGGCATCAATCAAGGCCTGATCACCGGCATCTGCACGATCGTGATCTTCGTTCTGCTGCTGGCGATCCTGGGCCGCTTTGCGTGGGGTCCGATCGTCAAGGGACTTTCCGATCGCGAGAAGAAGATTCGCACCGACATTGCCGAGGCCGAAGCCGCTCGCGCCAAGGCCGAGGCGCTGCTCCGCGACTACAACAAGCAGCTTGCCGACGCCGAGGAGCGCGCCCGCGGGATCATCGCCAAGGCCGGCGCGGATGCCGAGGCTCTGGGCGCGCAAATTCGCACTCGCGCCCAGCAGGAAGCCGAGGAGGCGCGCGAGCGGGCCACAAAGGACATCGAAGTGGCCAAGAATCAGGCCATTCGCGACATCTACGAGCAGTCAGCTAATCTGGCCACGAGCGTTGCCGAGAAGATCATCCGCAAGAGTCTGAACGCCAACGATTATCGCGACATGGTCGAGCAGAGCCTGGGTCAATTGGAATCGATGAAGAATTGAGCTCGTGGCTCCGCGTCGCCAAAGATCGAATGAACATTCATGGCAAGTGAAACAGAACATAGCTCTCCGCTGGCTGTCGCCTATGCCCGCTCATTGCTCGAGCTGGCCAACGAGCGGCACCATGCGCGGGAGATCGGGCTGGAATTTCAGAGTTTGGCAGACATTCTCGCGGCTGATGCAAACTTCCGCGATTTTCTGGCCAATCCAGGCGTCGGAACCGCGGAGCGCGGCAGCGTCATCGAACGCACGTTCAAAGGCCGGCTCTCCGACCTGCTCTATAACCTGCTGCGCGTCGCCAACGAGAAAGGCCGGCTCGGGATCCTCGATCAGATCGCGGCCGCCTATGCTCATCTGCTTGACGAGCAGCTTGGAAATGTGGATGTCGAGGTGATCTCGGCACAGCATCTGGATGCCGAGCAGGTCGCTCATGTGGGTCGGCGGGTCAGCGATTTGCTTCACAAGACTGCAATCGTCCATCAGACGCTCGATGAGTCGATCATCGGCGGCCTGGTGATCAAGGTCGGTGACCAGGTACTCGACGCCAGCATCCGCCAGCAGCTTCAGTCCATGCGGCAGCGGCTGCTCTCCGGCGTCAACAAGGCGCCTGCGGACGCTATCGTGATTTGAAAAAAAAGGTTCACCACGGAGGCACGGAGACACGGAGGTATGGTTCTGCTGAGATGCAGGCCGTCGCGACACACGTTAATGGGATTTGATTTTAGCAATCTTAATTCTTTGCAGTTGTCTTCGCGCCTTTGTGTCTTTGCGGTCGTCTTTGTTTTGATGAGCGAAGACGACGCCAAGACTCGAAGACGCGAAGGGGTGTTCTAAAAATTCACCTCGCGCCCTGCGCATCGGAGCTTGATTCCAGCAGAACCCGGCCTCCGTGTCTCCGTGCCTCCGTGGTGAAAATTGAATTTGAGTTCTCTTCCGGGAGATGGTTATGGCAATCAATGTCGCCGAGATCACCAGCATCCTTAAGCAGGAGATCGCCGGCTTTCAACAGCAGGTGCAGCTCAGCGAAGTCGGAACCGTCATCGAAATCGGCGACGGCATCGCCCGAATCTATGGCCTGCGCAACGCCATGGCGGGCGAGCTGCTCGAATTCCAGAACGGCGCGATGGGACAGGTCTTCAACCTCGAAGAAGACTCGATCGGCGCGGTTATTTTCAGCAGCTTCCTGGGCATCAAGGAAGGCGACACCGTCCGCTCGACCGGCCGGCTGCTCGAAGTGCCGGTCGGCGACGAAGTGATTGGCCGCGTGGTCAACCCGCTGGGGCATCCCATCGACGGCGGCCCCGCCATTAATTCACGCGAGACCCGCAAGCTCGATATCGTCGCGCCCGGCATCGCCGAGCGCCAGCCGGTGAAGGAGCCGCTCCAGACCGGCATCAAGGCCATCGACTCGATGATCCCAATCGGTCGCGGCCAGCGCGAGCTGATCATCGGCGATCGCAAGACCGGCAAATCCGCCATCGCCATCGACACGATCATCAATCAGAAAGGCGCCGGCGTTAAGTGCTTCTACGTCTGCATCGGTCAGAAGGAATCGACCGTTGCCGCGACCGTGGACGTGCTCAAATCCCATGGCGCGATGGATTACACCACCGTGGTCGTGGCGACTGCCGCAGACCCGGCCCCGCTGCAATACATCGCCCCCTACGCCGGCTGCGCGATGGCCGAGTACTTCATGTGGAA
>JANWHF010000355.1 GCA_025450555.1 Tepidisphaeraceae bacterium
GGCGCTCCGGCGGCGCGATCGCGCTATGGTCCCTCAACGACCAGGGCCGCGCGATCGAGATCGCCGTCTCGGGTCCGCTCATCGCCAACGATTTTCCCACCATGCTGGGCGCAGCGCTCGAAGGCGTGGGACTGGCGCAAGTGCCCGAGCCGATCGCCGCTGCCGCCGTGAAAGCGGAAAAACTGGTGCATGTCCTGGAGAAATTCGCGCCGATGGCACCAGGCATGTTTCTCTACTATCCCGGCCGCGCGCAGATGATGCCCAAATTGCGTGCCTTCATCGATCACGTGAAGAGCCGGTCGCAGGCCACGCGGCGTGCGGGAGCGAAGGCTTCGTGAGGACTTGGCCGGACAAAATCGCTATTGGAGCGGGTGAAGGGAATCGAACCCTCGTATTCAGCTTGGAAGTCGCAAAATTTCGCAATCCGTGCAAGGGCCGTTCCGACATTTTGCAGCCTTCCGGTTGATTGAGGCCACTAGGGAATTTCTCCTAGTCGGAATGGCGACTACCACCTAAGCGTCCGCTTTGCGCTAGAAACGGTGGCTCCCCCGAAGTCCGTTTTTGACATGGAACAGGCCTCACGCCGATTAACATCCAATGTCGCAACTAATTCAAACCCGCACGACGGAATCCTTCCAAATAATGTTCGCGATCAGCGTCGTATCGGATCGGCATATGGCTGGCGAGCCAGCCAAGGGAAATATTGGGCTGCGCCCGTTCAAGCTCGCGCAAGGCGGCTTTGGCCAAATCGTCGCGGCCCGTCATGCCGGCGGCGGCAGTCAATACCCTATGACCGCCAACGAAGTCGTTGCGTTGCCGGATGGCCTCGCTTGCGAGGCGCATCGCCTCGTCATAATTCCGCCCGACAAAGTGCGAATAGGCGGCGATGCCGCAAAAAATTGCCGCGAAGGGGTCGCGAGGGCTCAGTCGTAACGCCCGTTGCGCCGCCACGCAGGCCTCCTGCCAGCGACCGCAGTACGACAGGGTCAGGCCGTAGTAACCCTGGGCAAGCGAAAAATTCGGATTGAGATTTAACGCCGACTCGAACGCGCCCAGCGAGTCTTCGAAGCGCCGCTTGAACAACGACACGCTGCCAAGCGCGTGATGCGCCCAAGGATCCTCGCTGTCGGCCTGGATCGACGCCAGCGCAGCGCGTTCGGCGATCGGCACGACAGCTGCCATGTCCGCCCACCCCATGTGCGCGCTGAAAGTATAGCTGGTGGCGAGCACGCCAAGAGCCTGGCCGTAATTCGGATCGATCGTGATCGCCTTCTCCAGCAGCGCTTGTGCGACAACGTTATCCTGTCGCGTCACCCGCCAATAATGCGACAATGCCCGCATTACCAGGTCCCACGCATCCATGCTTTCCGGCGGCTTGCGCTGGGCACGAAAATTCTCTGCGGCATAGAGTTGAGGTTCGATCGCAGCGACAATGGCCTCGGTAATTTCATCTTGCACCGCGAACACGTCTGCCAAACTACGGTCGTACTTTTCCGCCCACAGATGGCTGCCGGTTGCGACATCATTGAGCTGCACCGTAATGCGCACGCGGTCGCCGCCCTTTCGGACGCTGCCCTCGACGACGTAGCCGACGCCAAGCTCCTCGGCGACCTGCTTCAGGTGAACGGCCTTGCCCTTGTAGGTAAACGACGAGTTCCGCGCGATTACGAAGAACCAGCGCAACTTGGACAGCGCAGTGATAATATCCTCGCTGATGCCGTCGGAAAAATACTCCTGCTCGGGATCGCCGCTCATGTTGGTGAAAGGAAGCACGGCGATGGCAGGCCGGTCCGGCAGCGGCATCGCCGGGCGCGGCTGCTCGTGGATTCCGTCCGGAGCTGCCGCGTGAGACGGCTCGGCACCGTTTGACCTGGTATCGACAATACCGACGAACCGCACGCCCTTGCGAGCAACGGTGCGGATCAATTTCTGGTCTTCGCCGCTGTCGCCGAGTGCCTTGCGCGCGGCGTTGATACGGCTGGTCAGCGTCGATTCCGACACCACGCGGCCGCCCCAGACCGAAGCGAACAGGTCATCCTTGCTGACGACACGATCGCGGTTCTGCAAGAGATAGATCAAGAGGTCAAATACCTGCGGCTCGACCGCAATGCGCTCCGAACCCCGATGCAACTCCCGCCGTTCGGTATCAAGCCTATGATTATCAAAGATAAATTGCAACGGCGATGCTCCCAACCCGAGCGCGTCTCAAGAAATAATCAAACTCATCTCAAGCAAAAATCAGGCTCCGGACAAAGCCTTTTGATCTCACGTCCCTGCATCTTCGTGGCTTCAGACGCAGTCCGACCTAGGAGAGAGATCATGACCCAAATCCAGGCCATAGGCGAGGAAACCAAGGGCGGTCCAGTCGGGAGGTTCCTGGCCTTCGTCTACGGATTTACATCCTACGCGATATTCTTTGTGACATTCCTCTACGCCATCGGCTTCGTATCGGGCCTGATGGTGCCCAAGACCATCGACTCCAGCGCGGTCGGGCCGATGCCGGAGGCGATCATCATCGATCTCGTACTGATGTCGGTTTTCGCCATTCAGCACAGCGTCATGGCACGCAAGCAATTCAAGCAATGGTGGACCCGATTGGTGCCGAAGCCGGTCGAGCGCAGCACCTACGTGTTGTTCTCCAGCCTCGCGCTTGTGCTGCTGTTCTGGCAGTGGCGTCCGATCCCTGCCGCGGTATGGGAAATCACCAATCCGGTGATCGCCATGGCACTCCTCGGCCTGTCGTTCATCGGCTGGCTGATCGTATTGACGAGCACATTCCTGATCAACCATTTCGAGTTATTCGGGCTACATCAGGTCACCAACAATCTGACCGGCCAGCCGATGCCGGAATTGCGCTTCCGCACTCCGCTTTACTACAAGTTCGTGCGGCATCCGATCTACCTTGGCTTCATCATCGCATTCTGGGCCGCCGGTACAATGACGATCGGGCATCTTCTGTTCGCGGCGGTGACCACGGCTTACATCTTCGTAGGAATCTTCCTGGAAGAACGCGATCTGGTCGATCTCTTCGGCGACGACTATCGCCGCTATAAAGACCGCGTTTCGATGGTGCTGCCCTGGCGCAAGTCGACTTGATAGATGAACGCCGGTGGAAAGGACCATTCGCGATGATAGACGAAGCGCAGGGCCGCATCGATTACGATGAATGTGGATCTGGCCCTGCAGTCGTGCTGTTGCCCGGATCATGCAGCACTGGCGCGGCGTGGCGGCCCGTCATCGCCGTGTGGGGCAATCGGTTTCGCAGCGTCACCACAAGTCTACTCGGTTATGGTGGAACCAGCGACCGGCGCACCGCAGGCGATCCCTCCAATTCACGCAACGCCGAAGCAATGGAGTCGGTTATTCGCCGAGCCGGCGGTCGCGTTCATCTCGTCGGCCATTCCTTTGGCGGCCTCGTGTCACTGGCTGTAGCGCTTCGCAACCAGGTATCTCTCGCAAGCCTCGTGGTCATCGAGGCTCCGGCTGTCGATATCTTGCGCGAGAGAAAAGAACATCAGCACTATCAGGCGTTCCGCCGGATGACGGACGCCTATTTCGCCGACTATGCGGCCGGCAACGTCGAAGCGATCGCGACGATGATCGACTTTTACGGCGGAGCCGGCACCTTTGCCTCATGGCCGCCCCGGCCACGCGCCTATGCAGTAGAAACCACGCCGGTCAATATTCTTGATTGGGCCGGCGGCTATGGCTTCTTGCTACCGGAGGCTTTGCTCGCCACCCTCAAAATTCCGCTTCTCGTCATTTGCGGTGGGGCAAGTCCTGCGGCGGTGCAGCGCGCCAACGCGCTGCTTTGCGAACTCACGCCCAACGCCACTCTGGCCACGATCGACGGCGCCGCGCATTTCGTGATCGCAACTCATGCCGTCGAGATCGCCAGCCGTATTGCAGCGCATGTTCATCGGGCTGAAGCAGAATTGATATCACCCGCGTGAGGTTGGCCGCTCAATTTGAGCAATCTTGAGACCTTCAGCCGCGACGAGTCAAAATTGTCGGAATGGCGTCAGGATGGGAGTTTAGAATTCCTGGCTAAGCTATTGAAATTGCCTTGGAGCGGGTGAAGGGAATCGAACCCTCGTATTCAGCTTGGAAGGCTGCTGCTCTACCATTGAGCTACACCCGCATCGCAGCGATCAACTATCACGCCATGCAAGCGGCCTCAACCGCCCTGCCCGCACTTTATTGGCTGCAACAGTTCTTGTTCCTCCGGTGTCTTCCGCCATCCGTACCCTTAACAGCGCCCGATTCGGCGCCTATATTAGGGGCTCCACCAACAATGAAAGGAGGTGATCCAGTGTCTTATACCAAGCGCTGTCACCTCGCTGGGATCGCCCGCTAAGCTCTTTGTTCGGGCTTGGCATCGGGGCGCTCTCAGCCCTGGACCAGCGAGCACAAATCATGGGGCGCGACGGGAGCCATCCCGCCGCGCCTTTTGTGTTTCACGCCACGCGCGGCTGGCGGATTCGCTCCCACACCGATACCCCCGATATCAGCATTCCGACGATCCAGGGCAGCAACGCGGCGTATTCCCTGACGCTCAACAGCAACGCCAGGATGCTCGTCACCAGGCAGATCATCTTTGCCATTCCGCCCCGTCCGGCGAGCGAGAGCAAAAATGGCAGGAACGGCACGACGAGCGTGCCGACGGTTACGAGGGGCATGGGCAAAAAGCCTCAGGCAAGAATCTTTCGACAAAAATCCTGTGGAATTCGCGCGATCAAACGCCGCAGGGATTGACCGGCCGCGGGCGCTTGCCGCTGCGGCTTTCGACCAGCCGCTCGCCGCCATTGGCCGCGGAAGAGCCGTAATATCGGTGATGGCCGCTGACGTCATGCCAATCGCCGGCGTTGGATGCGGGCGCGCGGCCGGCGTCGCAGATGATCGTGGCTGGCTTGCGTAGCATGACGGCCTCCGTGAATGATGCGCAATTGCTGCGTTCTGCGCATCTGTCGTGCAGTTCCCGCGGCGCGTTCAACGCGCAAACGAACATTCGTGTTTCCGGAATGTTTCGTCGCGGAGACCGGACGACGACGCCCTGCCCACAATTCGACGTTCCTGGAAACGCAGATGTCGGTATTTGAGGATGCTAAACGTTCCAGGAGCGTATGCGAGTTCGTTCATCCCCGGCGGTCAGCCGCCCAACGAAGAGAGGTACCGATGCTCTACGCCATCCTCGCCTATCACGTGGAAGCGGAAGTCTTGTCGTGGACGCCGGAGGAGGACGCCGCGCTGATGACCGACCTGCTTCGGGTCCATCACCGCCTCATCGAGGAGGGCCTCTTCGGTCCGGCTGCGCGTCTGGGCCCGACGAAAAAGGCCCTCACCCTGCGCGGTCCCGGCCCCGGCCTTGTCGTCGACGGCCCCTTTGCCGAGACCAAGGAACAGTTGCTGGGCTTCTACACCATCGACTGCGCGACGGAAGAAGCCGCCATCGAGGCCGCGCGCGACCTGCGCCGCGCCAATCCAAATGCGGTTTACGAAATCCGTCCGATGTCCCTTTATCTGCCGGGAGTGGCCTTCCCGCTCACCGAGGCCGAAACGGAC
>JANWHF010000356.1 GCA_025450555.1 Tepidisphaeraceae bacterium
GGGGCTTTGGCATCGAAGATCGGCCATGCGATTCGTGGGAAACAATGCAAAGATTTTTGTGGATTTCGACAGGAGCTTTAACATTTTGATTGTCAAGTGTTTCACCATCAACGCTCGCCGTAAGCCTTGTTGTCCTGCGATAAAAATCCGACGCCTTTAGCCATATTTGGGGCGGGAACGATGGCATACACCGTTTCAGCGTGCCCGTCGCAGTAGGCCACGTTGCATCCACCGAGGTGCCGAAATCCCTGAGCGCCGGCGCATCGCGCCGCCCCGCCGCCTCCGGCATCGTCGTATGCGGCCCATGTGCCACCTGGAAGCGTTTGCGTTCCCAGCCATTGAATCTCCGACGGGCTGGGCAACGGCGAACGCATCAGGTTGTTGCAGAAAAACACACTATTCTCCGCGTCGGCGAAGAGTGCTGTCGTTGAGGGGTGATTGATGCTGCCCGCGTGGACGGGCAAACACTGGATATATCCCGGATGGCTCGGCTGCCCAAGCTGAGGCTCGCCACCGACGAAGCTCACGTTGTAGTTGTATCCGCTATAAAGACCGCCGGGGTTGGTGTATTGCTTCCCCTCCCATGCCGGGCATTTCTGCACCGGCGTGTCGTGCTCGCCCAGCCAAAGCAGCCCCGGCGTCGCGGTCTGCCCGAGCACATAGATCCAATCCCAATCATAATTGATCTGCGTCGATCCGCTGGTGACCACGTAGTGCGACGCGGGAAACAGTCCATGATTGGTGGAAGCGTAATGTTGCGCTGCCATCGCCATCTGTCGCAGATTGCTGAGGCATTGAATGCGTACCGCCTCCTTGTTCGCGCGGGACACAGCCGGGAGCAGGAGGCTCATGAGAAGTACAATGATCCCAATGACAACCAGGAGCTCGACGAGCGTGAAGGCGGTCCGTCTGGAAGAGGCATCTCTCCCGAGCCAAAGGCTCACCCACTTTCCCTCCCCCGGTACGTCCGGTACGTCCGGGGGAGGGTCAAGGAGGGGGTTCGCACCAAGCTGCGTGGCGCTCGGACCCCCTCCCCAGCCCTCCCCCGGAGTATCGGGAGAGGGAGAAGACAAGGCAATCGCACTTGCGCGCTTGTAGCACAGCCTTCCAGGCTGTGAATCGAATGCCACGTGCTGGAAAGCTATGCTGCCCATTGAGGAATTTGAGAATTCAATTCGGATTGCATTGGTCGCGACATTGGAAGCTCACACCTTTCGCGCTCGCCTTCGGCGCAGCAACAAAAGCCCGCCAATTGCCGCCAGACTCAATGACGTCGGCTCCGGGGCCGCAATCGGCAGATCGGGAGGCGTGTCCTGCGCGCTCCAGACCCAACCGTCCCAGTCGCCGTTGGTCAGCATCCGGCTCGAATCGCCGACATCGGAAAAGCCCCAGTTCTGGCCATCGGTGCTGAGGTAATAACCCCAGAAGTTGTTGCCGAAACCAGTCTGGAGATAGCCGCCGTAGTCAATGCTCTGCACCGTGTCGCCGAAGCCGGCGAAGGTTTGCGTTGTGAATCGAAATGCAGTGTTAGCTTCCAGCATTTGCAGCGCCTGCTCCCCGGTGATGCTGCCGTCGTAGTGGACGTTGAACTCGTAGCTCTGCGGCCCAAAATCCACCACGATGTGCGAGAGATTCGCGCCAGTCCCGACCGATTCGGAAACGATCGGCTGCCCCGCCACCACCGGACTTGCCGCCGACATTCCGCTGACGGCATCAATCACGGTCCGATACGTGGAGCCGGTGGGATTGGTAAAGCGCACATAATTCACCGATGGCAAACCGCTGCCCGAAAGGTCAATCCACGTTCCGCCAGCCGATCCATTCAGCGTCGTCCGAATCTGTGAAAACGTCTGGCCGCTAAAGCTGGACAGATTGCCCAGAAACGGCTTGCTTTGGTTCGCGATCTGAGTTCCCAACGGCTGAAAGCCGGCGCTCGGTGTCGTGTCGAGATAGTAGTTACTTGGATTATCAAAGGTGAGCGGCGCGCCGCCATTGAGCGTGAAGAAATTTGTGCCATCCTGGCTGACGCTGACGATCGCCTGCGGGGCGGCAGAAAAAGTGTGCGGCGGTGAAGCCGCCAATCCGCTGCCATCGGCGGAGGTATCGATGATTCCATTGTTGGCAAAGACGCCCAGCGTCCGGCCATTGGCCGGCACTTCGCTGGAAAGGTGAAGCGTAAGCTGTCCGCCCGATCCGAGGATGACCATCTGACCTGGATCGAAGGGCGGATTGAAGGGATTCAAGCCGCCGAAGGTCGTGTCGCCAGTCAAGGGGCCCAGTGCGGTGCTGGCGGTGGTGTATTCATAATTGGGAAAGCTGGAGACATCGCCGGACTGGTAAAAGATCACTTGGTCCGCAGTCGCGCCGGCCCACGCGCTGGAAGAGAGTGCACACAAAGCTGCGCAACCCAGCAACGCGTTTCTCGGAATACACTTGGATTTTCTGACAAAGAATTCGAAACTGGCTTTGAAATACTCAAAGCCTCGATCGAGAGAGGAATGAAATTTCACGGGCTGCTCCTGAAAGCAGATCGCCCATGGTCAGCAAAACAGAATCACGACAGGGGAAAGACCAATGGGCGCGCCTCAGGCTTTGAACCGTGTCCCGTGTCGTGAGGACGTTGGCAGGAGCCTCGTGGATAGAGGCTCTTGAGCCGTGGCCGGTCTTCTGGCTTGGGACAACCCAGACGGCCTTCCCGCTTTCGCAGTGGCCTTGCATGTCTGGGCCGATACAACGTCCCTTACAGCTGCACGTCAGCCCCGGATTCGCACCGGGTTCCCATTTGCCGCGGCTGGATTATTCAATTGGATTGATGTCGAAGGCCTCCTTCACATTTTTCATGAAATCGAACTGTCCTAAGTCGCGGCAAGTTGTAGAGCGCGCGCCAGGGAGTTGCAAGAGTCGGTCCGCTGAAACTGACTTTGCTATGTGCTCACTGCAAAGAGTCGAACCGTGAAATCCTGCGGATTGATTCCCTTCTGCGCCAAATAGGCGGAAACCGACGTGGAAAGCGTTGAAACTGGAATCGTAAAGACCTTATGTGTCAGCGAATCCTGCCCCGAAAGCCGGATCAGTTGCGACGTCGCGATTCCAAAAGGCGTCCCATTGTTGGACATCTGGATCGTCCCGAGGTCTGCACTGTGGATATTCGTGGCCTCGATGTAGCTGTTTGTGAAACTGGCCCCCACGTGCGTCTTATGGATCGAGACATCGCCAATTGTCGCGGCGACGACCGATGGCGGGCTCTGAAGGGATCCGGGGCCGGGCACCAAGACCCCAGCAACGACTGTAGTATTGAACATTCCAGTGGCAGTGATCGAACCGATGTTTCCCTTGGCGTCTACAGTCGAACCAATCAACGCCCCGCCCATCATCAATCGTCCCAGCGACGCAGCGTTGATTGTGAATGAAGCATTGTGCCTCAACGTGATGCTGCCGATCCCCTGCCCGATCGTCCAGGTGCCGGCGGTGATTTGTGAAGCGTCAAAAGCCCCGAGCCCGCCGGTGACATTCAGATTGGCCGAGAAGGAAACCTGCGCGTGAATCGCGCGGATCGAAGGCGCATTGATCGCGGCGGCCGTGCCATCCGATGAAATCCATTGGCCCGCATTCACAACGCTGATCGGCTGCGAGGAATTGAGCGTCAGCCCATCGGCTCGCACTACATTCAACGCGAGTAGCGCGTGAGATCCGGCTGCGCCGACCGTGATCGTGTCATCCGTCGCGGTATCCAGATCGATCCGACCGACGTTCCCGGCAATATTGATATTGCCGCGCAACAGAAGGGTCGGCGCGTCGATGGATCCAATCGAAGAGTCGTCGGTGATGATCCCGGCCTCGACGACGCTGTTCTTGCCTTGCGTCTGGACCACCAGGCTGCTGGACGAACTGGTTCCACTGAGGGCGATCGCGTTAGCCGATATATGAGTTCCCGAGATATTCGAACCATTCTGCGCCAGATCGACTCCGCCAAATTGGACTTGAGCCGATCCGGGTCCCTTGAGGCTGACGTTCGTGCGGAATCCGTCGGCGTTCGTGAAAGTCAGCGAATGATTCGATGAGAGCGTGGCGGTGAGCGATGCGGGGATCGAAGTCGGCGGCGGCGTCGCGCTACTGGTGTTCATCAGCACGCGGAAAAATGGGCCGAGCGCCACGATCACATCCGGCAGCCCATCGCCATTGAGGTCGGCGGTGGTCGCAAATTCGCCAAAGCGCCCGCCGATGTAGCTGGCCTGCGGACCAAAGGTTCCATCGCCATTGCCGGCATAGACGCGCATGTTCGATGTGAAGGAGCTGGTGATCAGATCCTGATTTCCGTCGCCGTTCAAATCGGCGCTCGCGATGGCATCGACGAAGTTCCCGCCAAACAGGCTGCGCTTGGGCTGGAAGGTGCCGTCTCCATTGCCCAGCAGCACCGTGATCGGCGCGACGCGAAATTCGGAATTGACGACCGCGATATCGAGATTGCCATCGCCATTGAAATCACCTGCAATCCCATACGTCGGCTCAACGCTGGTTTGCGAGACGACGACGGGCGGGCCAAAAGCGCCGGTCGGCAGGCCCTGCGCGTTCTTCTGCCCCAGCAATACTTCCACGCGCCGGTCATCGCGAACCACCGCCACGTCCGGCGCGCCGTCTTTATTGAAATCACCGACGATCACCGATCGCGCCACATCCGGACCGGCCGGATAGAAGACCGCCGGCGCGAACTTGCCTGCGCCCAGATTGATCATCACCGAGATGCGGAAATGGTTGGTCAGGATCAAGTCCGGCAACCCATCGCCGTTCACATCGGCGGCATTCACCTGAATCGCCGGCCGACCTGTGAACACCGTCACGGGCGGCGTGCTGAAAGCACCGTTGCCGACGCCATAATAAAAATGAATTTCATTGCGGCCATCAATGTTGTTATTGGGGCTGGTCACCGCCAGGTCCAGAATGCCATCGCCATTGAAATCGGCAATCGCCACCCAGCGCGCATCGTTCTGCAGATACTGGATCGGCGGCGTCGCAAGCGTGCCGTCACCGCGGTTGAGATAGACGTCGATCGTGTCATGAGCCGGGTTGACCGCGACAACATCAATGTGGCCATCATGATTCAAATCGGCCGTCGCGATCATCGAGGCGGCGTGATCGTAAAGCTGGGCCGGAGCGAAGCTGATGGGATTACCGCTGAGAAGCCATCGCGCTTCGAGTTGCTCGGTCCGCGCATCGCGGCGGCGCGCCTTTTTTTGAGGTCGTTTTGCTGACGCTTCGCGCAACCCCGATCCAGCTCGATTCATTCAGAATCTCCAGGCGCGGGAGCGGCAGCGAATCGGCCCAGGCCCAGGTCCACCCACGCCCGCCGACTCCACCATCAGCCCGCCAACCAACGGCCGGCGGAAAGTACCCCCCGCCCGCATCGCTGTCCAGA
>JANWHF010000357.1 GCA_025450555.1 Tepidisphaeraceae bacterium
AACGCGCCGGAGGATCGATGGCAGCTCCATGTGACATCGTTACATTTTCGAATAAGCCGCCGACGGCTGAGGAGGTGGCACGTGGGATTTCAAACCTGACCGGTCTGCAAGTCCGGGTCGATCGAAGATCAAGAGCAAGACTGAAGGCTCCATCGCATTTGAAGCGGTTCCAGAGGAGAAGATCGAACTCTGCACTGCGCGCGATTCTGAAGGCAGGGATGTCCTCGATTTGGAATGGCAGACTGCCGGAATGACGCTTCTTTTTGCGACCAGAATCGTCGTCGAATCGCTGGGCGGCTCCAATAATTGGAAGATCTCGGACAAAAAACGTCGCAAGTACGGCCAAAAGACTACCGTTAAGCGATTGCTTCGCCGACGCCGCTGGGAGCAGTTCTCTAACCTCCTTTGGCGGCCGATAGGCTATGCCATAGGGATAGGTCTCTTAATCACATTGCTTATTTACTACCTCGTAACTCTTCCATTTCACGGTGGCGGAAAACTTCATAAGAAGCTGCGCTAGGCAACGCGGATTTGAAAAGCCGTCACAGACCGCGGTGCAAACACGACGGCATCAACATTGGAATTGGTCAACGCATCAGACGGCACAGTCGCGCCCGGCTCCTCGAAGGAGTTGTGCGCATTGATTTCGCTGTGAGTCAGAACTTTCGACGACACGCCAATCGCCTTTCGTCTCAGATCGATGTTCGCCTCGACTGGCAGCGACGCATGGGGATTGACCACGGTCAGAAGCAACTTCTCGCCGCGGAGGGAGGCGGAGGCCATGAGGGCGGGCAATTGCCGCTTTTCGGGGCCGACGGGAAAGCTGATCGTGGGGCCGTCGATTTCAACGCGAAGCGAGGTTGCGCCCTGGTGTGGGCGGTACATATCAAACACGTGATAGGTCGGCGTGAGAAGCATCCGGTCGCCTTCGGTCAGGACCATCGCCTGCAGGACATTGGCCATCTGGGCGATGTTGGCCATCACCAGTTTGTCGGCGTGACGGTTGAACGTATCGAGCGTGATAGCGGCAACCAGCGCGTCGCGCAGCGTGTTCTGCTGCCAGAGATGATGTGGATTTCGGCCGGGCGTGGGAAGGTGCCAGGCGCCCCATTCGTCGATGAGCAGGCCGATCTTTCGCTGCGGATCGAATTCGTCCATCAACTGGCGCTGCTCGCAAATAAGTTTTTCGATGCGCGTCGCTTTCTCGAGCAATTCGTACCATTGGTTGACATCAAACTCGGTTGCGCTTGGCCCGGCAGTGCCGCAGTAATAATGCGCGGCATAACCCTGAATGTGCGGAAATCGGCCAAGCTTTGAGAAGAAGCGGCGCGTCCAGTCGTGGTTATTTCCGTCGGGGCCGCAGGCGATGCGAAAGAGATTTGTGCCGGAGAAATCGCGGAGATAGGTGGCGAATTGTTTGTACTCGGCTGCATAGTCTTCCGGGCAGAAGTTTCCGCCACAGCCCCAGTTTTCATTGCCGACGCCCCAGTAGCGAACTTTTAAAGCCATCGGCGAGCCATTACTTGCGCGCCGCCGGGCAAGGGTCGAGTCTCCGGTGAAATTGCAATACTCGACCCAGTCGCGCATTTCGCGCACGGTGCCGCTGCCGACATTCCCCGCCAGGTAAGGCTCGGCTCCCAGGTATCTGCAAAGCTGGATGAATTCGTGGGTGCCAAAGGCGTTGGTTTCGACATTCTGTCCCCACCAGATGTTCACCCGGCGCGGCCGCTGTGCTGCCGGACCAATGCCATCTTCCCAGTGATAATCATCCGCATAGCAGCCGCCCGGCCAGCGCAGCACCGGAGGCCGGAGCTTTTTCATGGATTCCAATACATCGGTGCGGAAGCCACTGATGTTGGGAATTGAAGAATTCTCTCCAACCCAAATTCCGCCGTCGATGCAGCCGCCCAGATGCTCGATGAACTGGCCGTGCAATTCCGGGCGAATCAAGCCGATCGGTTCGTCGGGCAGAATTGTAATCGTTGCTTTGGCCACAGGCTGGAATTTCCTCCAATTCGGAGGCAATTATACGCGGCTCGATGGAGCTTCCGCAGGGTTGGCGGGAGGTAACTGCGGCTCGGAAGTGAGCCGCCCGGCGATAAGTGGGTGCGCTAATTCGTCAACGCGGTCCTGTGCCGCTGCAAGCGAAGTGACGACCGGCAGATCCTCATCCGGCGCGATGCGATCGCGGGCCCGGCCCGCATCGCCATGCAAAGTCCACAGACCAACCACAAGCCGAAGCTTGTCAAACTTCTGACGAAGGCGCTTATAAACATATCGCGAGTGGGTGACGGCCGACGGCGGCATCGCGGAGATGCAGACCAAATCGGAATTTCGATTTTGAACCAGATCGACCATTTCCGCCGTCAGCACATCGCTGTTGGCAAAGGTGGCGCAGTAGCCGCGGATCTGAAGTAACTGGGAAAGCATCATCCCGACGATTTCATCCGCTTGCGCACGGGCCGGCAGGCAAAGGATGTTGATCTTGCATCCTTCGGGCAGGAAAGGTAATCGGCGACGTGCCGAGGTGTCTGTTGTCCCGGCCCCATTATCGTCGGCGTTGGCTTCGCCGGTTTTAGCTTTTTCCTTGCCCAGCTCCACTCGCCTGCGGTCGGCCAATTCCTCCACGATGTCGCGCAGGCCCTGGAGGACAGCCTGGTATCGCTCCTTATCGAGCCGACCGCGATGGCGATCGTGCTCGGCCAGGGAAAGGGCCGGGATCATGATCCGGTCGAAGACCTGCTCCAGCGATTGCTCGTCCAGATATTCATTGGCCAGGTCGGTCGCCTCCTCCGGGTCTTCGGCAATCAGCCGCTGATACACGCGCACCGGCGGCTCCAGCACCGGCTCGTCGCCAAGGAGGATGTCGAGGAACTGCAATTGCGGCACGTATTTGCCCATCACCACCAGGCAGACCGTCAGCGGCGTCGAGAGCAGCAAGCCGATCGGCCCCCACAGCCAGGTCCAGAACACCGCCGCTACTAATACGGCCAGCGCCGACATTCCGGTACTCGCGCCATACCAGTAAGGCTCAACAAACTGGCTGACGATCACTTCCAACACAACAAACAGGCCAATCGTCGCAAAAAATACCCCGTAGCCCGGGAACAGCGCAAACGAAAGCAGAAGCGGGACAGCCGCGCCAATCCAGATTCCGATGTAAGGCACAAATCGGCAGACGCCCACCAGGATTCCGAAAATCAACACATTCGGAAAACTCGCGCCATGTCCGAATAAGTGGCCAATCAGCCACAGCCCAAGCGCCACACAGACGCCGTAGGTTCCGTTCACGATGGACAGGGCGCTTAAGTATTTGCTGATTCGGGTGCCGGCCTCGTCAAAGGCCTGCGTCGTGAGATTGAGCCGGCCATGCCCGACCAGTCGGATCATGCGATCGCGCAGGTCCTCGCGATTGATCAGCATGAAGATGACGAAGACCAGCACCAAGCCAGTCGTGGCCAGCGGATCGAGAATCTGGGCCCCGTAATCGCGAAGCGTCTCCAACGGCGAAGTGCCCGAAATGATTCGCACCGGCAGCGGGTTTTCGACAGTGGGCTGCGTGGTCGGCTCACCTGGAATGGTGGCGGCGGTGACCGCCGCGCCCTCGTTGCCATTGCCCGTCACGACGGCTTGGGCGGTGGACGGTCCAGCAGTCGGCTGCGTGGCCGCCTTACTCGATCGATCGATAATTTTGATTTCGTTCTCGGCCCTTCCCCAAAATCCGCCATGCGAACGAATACTGCCGATTTTAGCCGTGAGCTGGGTGCGATACTTCGGCAAGTCGGTAATGAGTGTGATCGCCTGGTGATAAACGAGGTATCCGGCGAAGCCGACCGCAGCCACCGCGATCGTTACCACCAGCATCGTCGCGACAACGCGCGGCAGCCTCAATCTCTCCAGCTGATGCACCATTGGCGAGAAGACGAACGCCAGCAGAATCGCCAGGGCGACGGGGATCAGGAAAATGCGGCCAAAATAAAGGGCGGCAATGACGACGCAGACCGAGGCAAGCACGACAAAGCGCGAGCTTTTTGGAAGATCGGTATGCCGAGCCATTGAAAGATCCTGCAGTAGGCCGCCCGGTCTACACGAACTGGTGTGATCCAAAGCGCAAGAATACTGGATCAAATGGCATGCCAGCCCCAGCAATTATCGCATCGCATCGAGCAGGGCCTGCCCATACATCTTCACCTTGTATGGCCCCATGCCTTTGACACGTTCGAGCGATGAGAGGCTGTCGGGGCGGGTGGCCGCGATTTGCCGAAGCGTCGCATCCAGGCAGATGCAGTACGCGGGCAGTTGCTTCTGGCGTGCGATATCCTGCCGGACCGAGCGAAGCCGCTCGAATCGATCCGTCGCCTCGGCATCCAGTGGCCCCGACTCTTCGGGGACGACGCGGGTTTCGCGCGAAATCCGCACGGAAGCGGATCCTGAAGACGATCGGCGGGGAACCAGGTCAGCCAGCGATGCGGGCGGAAGCTGCGTGCCTTTCATGACTGCAACCCCGGTTGCAGTCAGCTCTACGACCGGACGGAACTTAACCCCATCCGGGTCGCGCTGCCGAGCCAGGCCGGCTTCCATCAGCCGGTGCAGCATGGCAATGACGCGTTTGCCGGAATGGGCGCGAAGCAATCCGAAGACACTGAGCTTATCGAACCCCCACCGCTGCATCTTTTCGTTCTGGCTTCCGATGAGCACCTCGGCCACGACGCCCACGCCAAACTTGCCATTCAGTCGTGCCACGGCTGACAGAAGTTGCCTGACAAGCGTGATCAGATCATCGCTTAAAACCTGTGAAGCGACATCCGAGTCGGGCAATTGCTCCTCGCGCCGGCAGACATCGCAATTGCAGTTCGAGACATCCGAAGTGTCGCCGAAATAATCGAGAATCATCTGCCGTCGGCAGCGATGGGTCTGCGCATAACGGATCACCAGCTCCAGCTTCTGGCGTGCATGCGACTGAAGTGTTTCAATGACTTTCGGATCGGCTCCAGGATTGTCCTGCCCGATGCGATCAATGAAGAATTCCTGCGTGTAGCGATCCTGATAGCTGAACAGCAGCACGCAGCGCGAAGGCAAAGTATCTCGGCCAGCGCGTCCGGCTTCCTGGTAATAGGCCTCAAGCGTGCCGGGCAAGTTGTAATGCACGACGAGCCGAACGTCGGGCTTGTTGATGCCCATGCCAAAGGCATTGGTGGCCACCGCGATCGCGCGGGAGGTGTTCATGAAGCGGTCTTGATTGGCGGTGCGCGCCGCCTGATCCATGCCGGCGTGATATGCAAAGATCGGCCGATCGCGCAGTGAGGCACTGAGGAGCGACGTCACCTCATCCACGGCTTTTCGAGTTGCGCAATAGACGATGCAGCTTCCCGGCTCGGCTCGCAGCAGTTCGATCAGCTCTCCCCCCTTCTCGGCCGCCTTGGGAACACGCCGACTGGCGTAACGAAGGTTGGGCCGGTCGAAGCCGGTGACGACGATCGTAGGCTCTTTCAGCCCAAGCTGATGGATGATGTCTTCGCGAACGTCTTCGGTTGCGGTTGCAGTTAACGCAATGCAAGGCGGGCCGCCCAGCTTCTGGCGAACTTCACCCAGCCGAAGATACTCGGGTCGAAAGTCGTGCCCCCATTGGCTGACGCAATGGGCCTCGTCCACGGCAAACAGCTTCACGCGAAGTCGTGGCATCAACTCCTGAAAATCGGCTGAGAAAAATCGTTCCGGCGCGACATAGAGCAGGCCATCAAAGCCCTGCTCCAGTTCCTTCATCACCTGCCGGCGGAGACTTGCGCTCAAGGCGCTGTTGAGAAAAGCACATGGGATTCCCTCATCGCGAAGCTGCTGAACCTGATCCTCCATGAGGGAGATCAGCGGCGAAACGACGATGGTCAGCCCCTTTTGGACCGCGGCCGGCAATTGATAGCAAAGGCTCTTGCCCGCGCCGGTGGGCATGACGCACAAAACATCTTTGCCCGCCAGGACATCTTCGATGACCTCTCGCTGAGCGGGCCGGAATTCTTCCAGGCCAAACAATTCTTGAAGCTGGGATCGCAGATCAGCCATAGATGAAACAGGGAGATTATAAGGCCAAACAGTTTCCGCACATCAGAGCGGGAATGGAAAAAATAACGCGGCGGAGCGGACCTAAGTCGCCATCGCATTTTTTGCTGACTCGGCATCAATTGTCATGCAGGCGTTCATTCAATGCATGATTACTGATTCGGCCCAATGTCCCTTCGATTGCCCAATTCTCATGCCCACAACATCTTAAGTCATCATAAGCCGTTGGCACATGATTTTCTTTGGGACAATTGAACGCAGAGGTATCATTTAAGGCGGGCTGCCATGGATTCAAGTCTGACTGCTCTATTGCTCATTCTTGTGCTCTTCGCTGCGATGATCGGCCTCGGACATCTGCTGTGG